>JALWUJ010000112.1 GCA_027080135.1 Flavobacteriaceae bacterium
AAGACCCGATTTAGCACAAGAATTAGTTTCAGATTTAACCGAAGAAATTCTAGCAGGACATTTGTACGACTCTCTTCGAAAAAAAATAATGCCTTTAAGCGACCACTTAATTGTATATCCAAATCACGGTGCGGGGTCTGCTTGTGGTAAAAACATGAGTGCCGAAACTACCGATACTTTAGGACATCAAAAAGAAGTAAATTACGCTTTACGAGCCAATATGAATCGTGAGGAATTTATAGAAGAAGTGCTAGCAGGTTTATCAGCACCACCTAAATATTTTCCACAAAATGTAATGATGAACATTCAGGGTTATGAAAGCATAGATTCAGTAATGGAAAAAGGAAAAACACCTTTATCTCCTGAAGCTTTTGAAGTAGCAGCCAACGAAACGGGTGCTATTGTTATTGATGTTCGTCATCAACACGAGTACGCTAAAGGACATATTCCCAGTTCAATTTTTATAGGTTTGGATGGTGAATTTGCTCCTTGGGTTGGTGCACTTATTGCAGATGTTAAACAACCTATTTTATTAATTGCTCCTAAAGGAAGAGAAAACGAAGCTTTAATTAGACTTTCAAGAGTTGGTTTTGATAATACCATCGGTTATTTAAATGGAGGGTTTGAAGCATGGAAAAATGCAGGAATGGAATACGATAAAGTTTCGGCAGTTTATGCCTTAGATTTAAAAAATGCTATTGAAAATGAAAAAGCAATCGTTTATGATGTAAGAAAAGAATCTGAATACAAAGCAGAACACGTGATTGGTGCAAAACATACCTGTTTAAGTACTTTAGTAAATCATATATCTGAATACCCAACAGACCAAAAATTTTACCTTCATTGCGAAGGCGGTTATCGTTCAATGATTGCTTCATCTATATTAAAAAACAGAGGCATACATAATTTAATTGATGTTGACGGAGGATTCGAATCTATTAAAGAAGTAGGAATTCCGTTAACCAATTATGTTTGTCCATCAACTTTAAATTAATTAAATGAAAAATATAAACTATCAAGAGTGGAAAGAATTAGTAGCAAACGATGAAAAAGCAGTCATCATCGATTGCAGATCTGAATTTGAATGGAACGATGGCGTTATTGAAAACGCCAACTTAATAGACATTTTCGACTCGCAAGGTTTTATGCACAAAACCAGTAAATTTAACAAAGACAATAACTTTTATGTATATTGTAGAAGTGGTGTAAGAAGCATTTCTGCTTGTCATTTATTAGAATCTTTAGGATTTAAAAACACATATAACCTTATGGGTGGAATAATGAGTTGGCAAGGGAAAATTGTTGCACCTCAGCATAACTAAATTATTTTAATAACGAAAATATATAAACGCTTTATTGGTTGGTTAGTTAGTTAAGGAAGTGGTTTGTTTTTTACGGCCACTTCCTTTTATTATTAATCAAATTGCAATATTTTTACATAAATTTAAAAATCATGAAAAAATTACCCTTATTATTATTATTCGTTTTTACTTCATTTATGGCAACTTCACAAGAAGTAGCTCAAAAAACTATTATTAAAGTTGATAACGTTGCAACTTTTAAAAGCGAAGTTCTTGGAAAAAATGTGCAACTTGTAGATGTTCGTACTCCAGATGAATACAACGAAGGAAAAATAGACGATGCTATAAACATCGATTATTTTGATCAAGATAACTTTGCCAAAGCTTTCGAAAAATTAGATAAAAACAAACCTGTTTATGTATATTGTCGCTCAGGACATAGAAGCCATGAATCTGCAGTTTTATTAGAGAAAATGGGCTTTAAAGAAATTCACGATTTAGATGGTGGATACCTTGCTTGGAGTGCTAAAAATTAAAAATATGACCTCATCTCTCATTGTGCAAAATTTAAAATGCGGTGGTTGTGCTAATACAATTACCACTAAAATCTCCGCTTTAGAAAACATAAGCAATGTTACTGTAGATATAGAAACTTCTACGGTTACTTTTGAAGCTGTTTCAGAAGAAAATATCGTTCAAGTAAAAACAAAATTAGCAACAATTGGTTATCCCGAAGTGGGTGATTCTAACTCGGTGGTTTCAAAAGCAAAATCGTTTGTAAGTTGTGCTACTGGGAAAATGTCTAACTAAATTTAATTTTTATGAAAACTCCTTTTTACCTTTCAATTTTAGTAATACTTTTTTTCACTTCTTGTAAAAACGAAACTAAAGAAATTGATAGTTCAAAAAAGGCTAAAGAATTAAAAGAAATGGTTTCTAAGATAAACCCTTCCAATGCACAAATAGGTTTGGATATGGTTTTTACTACCAAAGCCCAATTAGGGAAAACCCTTATGGAAACTATAGCAAAAAAAGGCACTAACGAAGCTTTAAAATATTGTAATATAAAAGCAATTCCACTTACAGATAGTATGGCAACGGTTCATTTGTCTAGAATTAAAAGAGTTTCAGATAAAACAAGAAACCCAAATAATAAGGCGAATGAAACCGAATTAAAAAATATAGAAGCATTCAAAAAAATGCTTTCTAATGGAAAAGATATTTCTCCCATTTTAGAAACTAAAAACGATAGTGTATATTTTTACTATCCCATTGTTACCAATGGAATGTGCTTAAAATGTCACGGAAATCCAGATACCATAGAAAAAGATGTTTTAGCAAGTTTAAAAGAGCTTTATCCTTATGATACCGCCTTGGGTTATTCGGAAAATGAAGTGCGAGGAATTTGGAGTATTCAGTTTAAAAGTAAGTAAATTTATGAGTAGTTTTTTTGAAATTACTGCCAGTGAAAAACCTGTTTTAATCGATTTTTTTGCCGAATGGTGCGGTCCTTGTAAAATGATGTCTCCCATTTTAAAAGAAGTAAAAGATACTATGGGCGACAAAATTAAAGTGCTAAAAGTAGATGTAGATAAAAACCAACGATTAGCAACTGCCCTAAATGTGAAGGGCGTTCCTACACTCGTACTTTATAAAAACAACAAATTACTTTGGCGACAATCGGGAGTGGTTCAAAAAAATGATATTATTTCAAAAATTAATGAATATCTTTAGACTTTAATTAAAGTCATTCTTTACAATCATTAATTTAACTTTCATTTTAATTATGAAAAATTTCTTTTTTATTATTATTCTCATTTTTAGTTTCCATATTTCAATTGGGCAAAATTTCAAACAAATAGCAAATTACGAATTTCAAACAACCGAAAGTTACAGCACAGAAAAGCCTAAAGTTCTAGCCTGTGCCAATTACTTGTTTGAAAACCCTGCTGACAAAAATGAAATAAATAGATTGACTTCCATTCAATACATTATAAAATGGATGACAGGTACACCAGACTATACTTTTGATATTGGAGATGAAGCTTCAGAATTAACAAAAGGAAATTCAGATTTGTTAGGACTTTATATGGCTGCTATGACAAAAGTGGTACTTGAAAATAATGGTGAGAATTTGACAAGTGTAGAAATTTATAATCAATCAGAAGAAATTTTGGTTAATTATTGTTCAAATCCAGATAATAAGATGAAACCTTCAAAAAAAATAAAAAAGATAATTAAAAGTAAAAAAGGCTAAAACAAATTGTAATGAACAATGATGTTAGATGAAAATTTTTGGGACAGCCGCTATCAATCCGACAATACAGGTTGGGATTTAGGACGAATTTCTACTCCGTTAAAGGAATATTTTGACCAACTCAACAACAAAGATTTAAAAATTTTAATCCCAGGTGGCGGGAATTCTTATGAAGCAGAATACCTGCATAACAAAGGATTTACAAATGTTTATGTAGTCGATTTATCGAAAACTGCTTTGAAGAATATTCAAAAAAGAATTCTGAGTTTTCCCAATGAACATTTAATTCATGCAAACTTTTTTGAACTTCAAGATACTTTCGACCTCATCATAGAACAAACTTTTTTTTGTGCTATAAATACCGATCTTCGTCCGAAATATGCTATTAAAGCAAGTGAATTATTAAACCCAAAAGGGAAGCTGGTGGGTTTATTTTTTAATGTTCCTTTGTATGATAATCGCCCACCATTTGGCGGAAATAAAGAAGAATATATTCCTTACTTTCAACCTTATTTTAATCTTGAAATTATAGAACCTTGTTATAATTCGGTTTCAGAAAGAAAAGATCAAGAATTATTTATTAAATTCATAAAAAAATAATTCGATGATTTCAAAAGCCCTTGAAACCAATTTTCCAGATTTGGCAAAAATGCCAGATTTAAAAAAGGAATTAATTGCCATAAGCAGCATTCATACTTTTGAAGCGGGAACGGTAATTTTAAAACAAGGCGGTTATATTAAAGTGATACCCTTATTAATTTCAGGATTGGCAAAAGTGTTTAAAGAGGAAGCCGAAAACGGAAACGAGGTGCTTTTATACTACATAAAACCTGGGGAAAGTTGTGCGATGTCTATGCTCACATTACTTAGAAATGATAAAAGTAAAATCAAAGCTGTAATTGAAGAAGATGCTGAGGTGGTTGTAATTCCTTCAGATAAAGCTTTAAAAATTGCTCAGAAATATCCTGTTTGGAACGCGTTTGTTTATGAACTCATTAACCAAAAATACGATGAACTTTTAAACGTAGTAGAAATTTTAACTTTTTCAAATAAAGACAAACGTCTTTTAGAATACCTTAAAAAAGAAGCCCGACTAAAAGGAAATTCTATTTTAAAAACTACTCACCAACACATTGCCTACGATTTAGGCTCTTCACGGGAAGTGATTTCAAGACTTTTAAAAAAATTAGAAAATGAAGGAGTTGTAAAACTTCGACAAGGGGAAGTTGAAATATTAAGATAAGCTGTTTATGAATAAAAAAATCTGCATTACAGGAGCGAGTAAGGGAATTGGTTTAGCGGAAGCAAAACTACTTTCCGATAATAATGAACTGTTTCTACACGCTTCAAAAAAAGCATCTTTTAACAACCTCTCTTTTCCAAATGCTTCTTTTTTTAGTCACGATTTTACACAATTAGAAAATATTGATGTTTTTGTAAAAGAACTTCAAGAAAAAACAGAATCGTTGGATGTTTTGGTAAATAATGCAGGTTTGATGTTTATTGAAAATTTCTCAGAATTTCCAGATAAAGACATCAATACTTTACTTACTTTAAACCTACATGCACAATTATTGGTTACAAAAAAACTGATTCCGTTACTTTTACAAAGTAAAGATCCTCATATTATTTTTATGTCCTCGATGTCAGCAAAAAACCGAATAATCGGCGAATCTGTTTACGCTGCCACCAAAGCTGGAATTATGCAATTTGCTCACGTTTTACGTAACGAACTTGCTGGTAAAATTCGTGTTTCTACCATTCATTCTTGGGGAGTAAATACCTGGAACGACACTGAAGGAGCTGAAATCCTCACTCCCGAAAACATTGCAGAAACCTTAGAATTTATCATCTCTAGAAAACGTCCGTTTTTGGTTGAATCTATAGACCTTGGACATGAGTCTCATTGGAATGGTGCGGCTGCTCCTTGGTCGCCGGAGGTTTAATTTTCCTCCTCCTGCAAGGTTTTAAAAACCTTGTAGGTATTATTTCAAGACATTCAACTTTATTGGTTTCCAAAGCCTTGTAGGGATTCCAAGAAACAAGACCTCACAGATTTCCAAAACCAGTGAGCTCTTAATTAATCCTTCCTAAAACCAGTAAACAACTGACCAATAAATGTTTTAGGGAATGTATCCTCATCAGGAAAACCCAACTCGATTGTACCGCTTTCTTCAGGAACATAATTAGTTTTAAAAATATAATCCCAAATACTTAAACTTATCCCAAAGTTGATACCTTGCGGTTTATCTTCAGGAAGTGCTTTTACGTGATGATATAAATGCATTACTGAGTTGTTGAAAATGTATTTAAATGGCCCCCAAGTTATTTTAATATTCGCGTGATTTAAATGTCCAATACCAATGGCGATAAAGTGAACGATGTAGGCTTGTTCGGGTTCAAAACCACCCAAAATCATTACACCAAAAGTTTTAAGAGGTTTGTACAAAATATTCTCCATCCAATGGTACCGAAGATGTGCTGCAAACCCCATTTCTTTTACCGAATGATGCACTTTATGAAATCGCCAAAGAATTTCATATTTATGAAGCAAGACGTGTGTGAGCCATTGCACAAAATCCAAAACAATAAAGAAAATCAATAGCTGAAGCCAATTAGCCCAATTTGAAATGTCGATTAATGATAGGCTTTTGTTGGAGAGTCCTGCCTCAGAAAAAAAAACTCCTAAAACATTATATACTCCATTAATAATTATTGAAAAAATAAAGAAATTAAAAAACATGTAAAACCCATCCAACCAAAAATCTTTTCGAATAATCGACTGTTTTTTACGCCAAGGAAAAGCAATTTCCAATAACCAAACCACTATCGATATAGCCATCAAACCCCAAAAATAATTGGTGTACCAAGGCACATAAAATAAAATGGAATCCCAAGTCCATTGGAGAGTTCCCATAAATCCTTCGATAAATGCGTTGCTATATTTTTCCATCATATGGTTTTTGAAGTACTAAAGTCGTCATTACTCTCAAATCATTAACATTAACGGTCTTAAAAGTTTCTAACATTTTGAATTGATGTTTATTTTGCAATTCTAAAAATAATGCTTTGGTTAATAGAAAACGGGTAGTTCCGTCGGGAAGTTGGAAAACTCCTTCGGAAACAGAAATTAATTTATCTTCAATTCCGATATCTGAAGCAACTCTAATAAAAATGGAGCCTTTGGGTTTTAGTACTCGAAATAATTCAGAAAACATTTTTTTAAAATGGGAAGTATTTTCAGCAAAATGTAACACTGCATTGCATATTATATGATTGAAAAAATCTGTTTCAAAAGGTAATGTATCAACATTAGCGACGGAAAAATTAGTAGCTTGATTGGGATACAAGGATTTCAGTTTTTCTATTTGTGTTTTGTTTTGGTCAACTCCGAAGATTTCGAAATTATTATGGTAAAACCAATGCAAGTTTCTTCCACTTCCGCAGCCAGCATCTAAAATTATTTCAGAAGAAAAGTATCTGCCCTTAACAATCTGATCTATTAAATAAATGTCAGTGTTTCCTAATATTTTGTTTATCATGTTGTTTTTCATATATTTATGCTTGTGACCAATGTCACATGATTTTATAATTTCAACCTTTACTTTTACTTTATGAATTTAAACAAAATAATTAAACTTGTTCTGTCTTGTATTATCTGCATTGGTATTATAACAGTAATTGTTTTGTTGTTTAAATAACAAATCTTTTAAATATTTATATTATGAAAAAAAATATGGGCGGTGTAGACCGCATGATTCGAATTATTATTGCTGCAATAATTGCTGTTCTTTATTTCTTAGACAAAATCCCTGGTACATTAGGGATTGTATTATTGGTTGCTGCTGGGGTTTTCTTACTTACTAGTTTTATTAACTTTTGCCCATTGTATGCTGTTTTGGGTATTAACACAGGTAAAAAATAAAATATTTTTAGTATTTTTACAAAAGAAGCCTTATAAAATTGTTTGTTATTTATCACTATTTTTTAGTTGAATAGGTAAAATAGTGGCATTTTAAACGGGCTATTTTTGTGCTAATTTTCAGCTTACAAATTAGAAGACTAGAGACTCTTCTCTGTAACAATAGTTACCCTTTAAAAGTTGAAATATTTGTACTTTCGTATAGTTAAATTTAAAAAAACAACCAAAATGAGTTCACATCATCAAGTACTAGTTATAGGTGGAGGTACCGCAGGAATTATGGTAGCTTCTCAACTACAGAGAAATCACAAAAACATTAATGTAGGTTTAATAGAACCTGCAGACACCCATTATTATCAGCCGGCCTACACACTTGTTGGAGCAGGTACTTATGATTTTGACAAACTAAGCCGTCCTATGGCTTCATTAATTCCTAATGGGGTTACTTGGATTAAAGATTTTGCCACAGAGTTTAAACCTGAAGAAAATACAGTTTCAACAAAAAATAGTGGTGATATTACTTATGATTATCTTGTTGTTGCAGCTGGTATTGCTTACGATCATACTATGGTTGAAGGGTTGCCAGAAGCTATAGATAAAGGTGTTGTTTGTAGTAATTACACAGATTCTAAACACACATGGGAAGTAGTTAAAAACTTTAAGGGTGGTGTTGCTTTATTTACTCAACCTACTACTCCTATTAAATGTGGAGGAGCTCCTCAAAAAGCGTTGTATATGTCTGAAGATTACTTCAGAAAATCGGGAGTTAGAAAAGACTCTACTGTAATTTTTGCAACCAATGGTGGTGTAATTTTTGGGGTTAAAGAAATTGCCGAAACATTAATGAATGTCATCGACAGAAAAGACATTAACGTTAAATTTGGTCATCAATTGGTAAAAATAGATGGAGAAAAACAAATTGCTTGGTACAAAATGGGCGATAATGTTTCCGAATACAACCATAAAGATGTAAAAATTTCTGAAGAAAATGGTTTGGTAGGTATTCATTATGATATGTTACATTTAGCACCACCACAAACCACTCCTAAATACATAAAAAACTCACCATTGGTAAATGCTGAAGGATGGGTTGATGTAGATATTAATACACTACAACACAACAAATATCCCAATATTTTTAGTTTGGGTGATGCTGCCGCTTTACCAACTGCTAAAACAGGTGCTGCCGTAAGAAAACAAGCTCCATTAGTGATTAATAATATTGTGAGCATGATGAATAACAACAAAGTATCTGATAAAAAATACAATGGTTATTCTTCTTGTCCACTTGTTACTGGCTACGGAAAAATGGCTCTAGCAGAATTTGATTATCAAAACAACTTTACTCCAGACCCAGGATTAAAAATGATGTTAATATTCGATTCTTCAAAAGAACATTGGAGATTATGGATGTTAAAAAAATATATGCTCCCTTACCTATATTGGAATAAGATGATGAAGGGAAAAGAAGTATAATATCCCCAATTAGATTAATAATCTTATTGAAACTGTCTAAAAAAGAAAAGTAACTTTTTTAGACAGTTTTTTTGTTTCTGACAATTGTTATTTAAAATCCGTATCTTCGATAGTATCTTTGACTTATTCAAAATAAATATTATGTCTGTTATGTTAGATAAATTTTTACCTCTTTATAATTATAATATGGGTGTTGCCATCATCGGTGTCTTTGCTTTGGTTTGTGTGGCTCTTGTAGTAATTTTAATTTCATTTATGAAAGGTGGCAAGAAGAAAAAATAACTCTCACCTAATTAAATAAGAAACATTTATATAACCATTTCTTCCCATTCTTGATATGTTATTCCAATCTGCATAGGTAGAATAATTAGTGTCAAAAATATTCTCTACCCCAGCTTTTACAAATAACTTTTGACTTCCGAAGTAAAAATTATACGAAGCACTCACATTTAATACCATATAACTTTCCGTTTCATTTTCACCAAAATAAGCACTGTAATTAGTTTGTTTTCCAGCACCATTGACGTTCAAATCTGCATCAAATAAATTTTTCTTAAAATGAAGGGTTGCTCGATAAGTAAACGGACTAATCAACGGAAGGTTGTTGCCATTGTTATCATTCCCTAAGTTATAGCCAATCATTCCATTTATATTTAAAGAAGGAATAATCTTATAACTCGCATTAAAATTAGTGGTTAAAATAGTAGCATCATCCAACGCTTCATAAATACGAACTCCATCTGCACCAATAGTCATACCCACCAAATCTGGATCGGTTTTTCCGATAATATAATCCATCATATAAAAACCTGAAACCTCAGCACCAAAAGTCCATTTTTTAACAGACCGATTGACCGAAATATTTGCTTCTAAGGATTTTTCATTCTTCAAATAAGGGTTTCCAATATAATCGTAATTATCAAAACTATTGTATAAATAAAATCCATAAGCCTCGGTTACTGAAGGAACTCGCTCACCATAACCAACATTGAAGAATAATTTTGTTTTCTGAATTGCCATTTCATATTGAGAAGAAAGATTAAAGGTAAATCGTGTTTTTGAATTTTCTAAATCGGGATAAAAAATCCGAAGGCTATTCAGTCCAAAATCATCTGCAATTGTCGCATTTTGAACGCCAAAACGTGCCGTAAATTTTAAGGTTTTATTGTTTCCTATTAAAAACTCATCTTCACCATATAATCCCGTATAAAAAGTACGAACATCTGGCCAAGTAAGCATAAACATTAAGTTTTCATTAGGATCGTTGGGGTACATTGTCATTTCTGCCAACGACTTATTATAATAGCCATTAAAGTTAAATAACAAATTATGCTTGTCTTTTTTAGCGTACATTTTTGAGTAAAATCCAAAAGTATCACTCCAACCTGGCATATCCATATGTACAGGTACATCGGGGCGTTTGGTATCGTCCATAATATGCGTAATGGTATTGTAATACACCTTGGTTTCCCATTTATTGATGATTTCTAAAATGCTGTCTTTTTCAAAACTAACCGAAGCAATTAAAGCCTCCGCTAACGAAACATCCATGGTTAAAGCAGGGTAACCCACATTGGTTGCTTTATCGTAAATCACCGAACCTATTAAAGTTGAATGATCTCCTGTTTTAACTCCTGCAACTCCCGAAACATTATACTTTTCGAATTGTGAAAATAAAATTTCTTTGCCTCCTCCAGCAAAATAATTATCCGATTTTCTGTAGATTCCATCTATATTGGTAAAGAATTTATTGTTGGAATAGTTTAGCTCAGAACTGATGTTTCTGGAGTTACTATTTCCTTCATATCCCATATCTACTCCTATATTAAATTCTTCTTTTTCTAAACTGCTTTTCTGAAGTTTTAAATCAATACCTCCTCCAATAGTCGATCCATTTTTAGCTCCCTGCTGACCAGAAGTTATTTCTACTTCAGATAAATTTGAAACATCTACATACGAAGTAATAGGATCCATTTTATCGGTACAAGCACCAAATATTTGCATCCCGTCAATGGTAATGGAAAGTCGTTCAGAAAGCATATTGTTTATAGAAGCTTCCCAAGCATAATTGCCACGTTTTATCATGGTAATTTTATTGGATTGTTCCAAATAATCATCAATAGACGAAAGTGGTTTTACTTGCTTTTTATTTTTTAAAGTTCTTTTTCCTATGACAATTACCTCTGTTAAACCTACTGTAGCAGTAGAATCTATCTCTATATTTTGTGCGTAGAATTTTATAGAAAACGACATCACAAAAGCTATAAAAACGAATTTGTTTTTCATAGTTTTTTCTTTAAAAAGAGACTGTTTTATACAAGAATTCATCCTTAATGAAGAACTATCAAAAAATCATTAAACAGAAATTCATAAGTTACAAAACAGCCTCTCGGTTTGTTGCTTTATTAAAATTCTATCTCTAAATAAAGGCTACTACTTTCGTTATCATTGGTTACTTCTTCTCCTTTTAACACCTCTCCATTTTCATTTTGAAGCATTAAATTTAACTTCCAATAACCCGTCATGGTTAAAGATAATTTTCCATCGTACAACTTTGAGGAAGCATTATAAACTAAATCTTCATTATTAGGCGAAGTATGATTTCCCATACTTGGCATACGAGGGTCAAGCATTACTTTGTAGTTTTCAACCACTGGAAAACTCATCATATTTTCCATTTTAAAAAGTCCAACAGTCATATCGTTAATAGCCACTTCTGGAGTTTGTGGTTCTATAAAAGCAAGAATGTATTTTACTTCGTCTGCTCCTATAAAAACCGTTACTGTTTTTTTAGGCGACATAGGAACGCTAATATCTCCTACGGCTTCAAATTCCTCTCCATTTATTGTGTAATTAAAAGTTAAATCCCATCCTTCTTCTGCATTTTCGGGCATCTGAAAAATGATAAATCCGTTATAAATGGTTTCTTTTCCTGTTACTTTTACTAATTCAGATTTTGGACAAGAATGGCTCATTTCAACCATATGCATCATGGGTTTCCAAGTAAAGGTTGCATTTTCAATAAATTCGTTGGAAGTTTTATCCTTTAACCGAATGGTAATATCATTATAACCTTGAATTAACTCACCTGTTTTAGTAAATAATTCAATAGTATGTGTATCGTTAGAAATTTCCTGAACAAGCGTTAAATTTTCTACTTCGCTTACAGGGTCTGTATTATTGTCGTCATTATCGTTTGAACAAGAAACAATTGTGCTAACAAACAGAATTGGCAATATGTATTTTAAAATTTTCATTTTTTTATAGTATTGTATGCGCCAGTAAACCTATATTTTGGCGGCAATTATTTAAATTGTTTTTTTACTTTACAAGAAGGCACAAGCATTTTTTCTTAATAATTAAGTGCAAGTAACCTTTCCGAAGTATAAACTTACATCGGAAATGTGAAATTAATTATGAAAACAAAATTTGGGGAGGATGATCTAAATTATATTCACTTAAATAAGAATATGAATTTAAATAATTAAGGGGTTGTTTTTTAGTGTAAACGATAAACCCAAAGTCTATTTTTTCTTTTTCCTGAACAAATAAGTTCACCTCTTTGGTAAGTGTAACTTTTGTTGGAGCTTTATCGTTTGTTGCGTCTTTTTTGGAAACTTCTTTTAAGTGACATTTCCCATTACATTTCATTTCGGGTTTGTCTTTATTTACACAAAACTGTTCGATAAAGTCCGACTGATCTAAATAATAATAAGCATAGGTAATAGACACGTACAGAGTGTTCCACAGCATCGCAGCGATAAGAATTACAGAAAATGTGTTTCTATACCTATTCATAATCTGCAAAATTAAATTTTTAAAATATTTCTTTAACTGATAATTGTCAGTAAACCCTTTATTTATATGTAACAAAAGTAGCACAGCCGTGTATCTAAAGTTACCGTAAACTCTTATTTGCTGTTGTAATTTTGCCGAAATTATTAATGTTAAACAAGATGAAATATTTATATAAAATCATTTTTGGATTTTTTTTATTTTCTGCTAGCATTCAAGCACAGGAAGTAAAATCTATTTCAAAATCAGAAGTACTCTCTAAAGTATTAGAAGAGAATACTTCCCTTAAAATTTCGGAACAAGAGTTTTTAAAAGCTCGTGCCGATTACCGACAAACCAATTCGGTTTTTTTGCCAAGTGTAAATGCTTCTCATTCGGGAATTGCAACTACCAATCCTTTAATGGCTTTTGGAACCAAGTTGAATCAAGGAATTTTAACTCCTGAAGATTTTAACCCAGACCTTTTAAACAATCCAGAGGAAGTAACTGGGTTTGCAACCAAATTCGAAGTTCAACAACCACTAATTAATTTGGATGGTTTTTACCAACGAAAAGCTGCCAAAAACAAAATGGATGCAATAGAGTTACAGTCGCTTCGTACCAAAGATTACTTAACTTTTGAGGTAGAAAAAGCTTATATGCAATTGCAATTGGCTTATAAAGCGGTGGAAGTTTTGGAAAAAACTTACCAAGCAACTTTAGAAAATAAGAAGGTTGCCGAAAACAGTTTTAAACAAGGATATCTTCAAAAAGCTGATGTTTTATCGGTAGATGTTCGGGTGAATGAAGTTCAAAATCAGTTGCAATCTGCAAAGAGTGCGGTTCAAAATGCATCCGATTATCTGGCTTTTTTAATGAATGAAAAACAAGGTGCTGTCTTAATGCCTTCCGATAGTTTAACCATTGCAACAATAGTTGATAAAAACACGATTGCTCTTTCCGAAGAACGGTTAGATATTAAAGCAATGCAATTGACAACTGAAGCATACGAGTCACTTTACAAAGCAAATAAAATGGCTTTTTTACCTCGATTAAATGCTTTTGGAAGTTACGAATTGTACGATGAAAAAATATTTCAAGGAAGTGCAAGTGGATATTTAGTAGGTGCTCAACTAAACTGGAATTTATTTGACGGTTATAAAAACGTCGGAAAAACACAAAAAAGTAAAGCACAATACGACCAATCGATGTTGGAATATGAACAATATGTTTCACAAAGTAACTTAGATTTAAACAAAGCAAAACGAATGGTTTCGGATGCAGAAAACAAACTAAAATTAACCAATTTAGCATTGGAACAATCCAAAGAATCACTACGTATTAGAACCAATAGATTTAAAGAAGGATTGGAAAAAACAACCGATTTACTATTGGCAGAATCTCAATACGCTCAAAAGCAATTACAATATTATCAAACCATATTTGAATACAATTACGCATTTCAATACCTACAATTTTTAACCAAAGAATAAGATGAAAAAATATATTACCTTAATAGTACTGTCCTTGATTTTAGTAAGTTGTGGCAGCGATGACAAAAAAATAGCCGTTAATAGTACTCCAGCAATTGCTGTAAAAGTAAGCTCGGTGAATGCAGAAAATAACAGTCCGTTTTTTACAGCTAGTGGAAAAATTAAAGCGACCAATCAAATAACGTTAAGTACTCGTACCAGCGGTTATGTAGACAAAATTTATGTAAAAGTAGGTGATAAAGTAGCTAAAGGAAAATTACTTTTATCTATTAATAATGCAGATTTGCAAGCAAAACGCGCTCAAGTAAACGCTAATATTACACAAGCAAAAGCTGCTTATACTATTGCTGAAAAAGATTACAATCGTTTTAAAAATTTATTTGCAGATAATTCCGCTTCTCAAAAAGAAATGGATGATATGACGGCAAATTTCGAAATGGCAAAAGCACGTTTAGAAGCTGCCAATCAAATGAAAAACGAAATTAATGCACAGTTTAAATATGTAAATATCACCGCTCCTTTTAGTGGTGTTATAACTAACAAGTTTATTGAAGAAGGAGATTTGGCTAACCCAGGAATGCCTTTAATTGCAGTAGAAGCTCCAACTCATTTTGAAGTTTCTCTTTCAGTTCCCGAATCAGAAATATCTCAAATTAAATCAGCGATGAAAGTGGATGTTTTGGTAAAATCTATCAACCAAACCTTAAAAGGTGAAGTTACAGAAGTAAGTACTTCCGCAGTAAATACAGGTGGACAATACAAAGTTAAAATAACTTTAGAAAAAACAGATGCAGCTATTTTATCAGGAATGTATACCACAGTTAAATTTCCCAATAAAAGAAAAAGTAAAAACAACGCGATTTTAATTCCTTCAAATGTAATAGTAAACAACGGTCAACTTACAGGTATTTATACGGTAAGTTCAACAAATACAGCCATTTTACGTTGGTTGCGTTTAGGAAAAACTTATGGTGATCAAGTAGAAGTATTATCGGGATTAAATTCCGAAGAACAATACATTGTTTCTGCTGAAGGAAAATTATATAACGGCGTAAAAGTGTCTATAAAATAACTAAAAGATGAAAGAAGGATTAGCAGGTAAAATAGCCAAGAGCTTTATAGGCTCTAAGCTTACAGTACTTCTAATGATCGTGTTTATGGTTATTGGAGTCTATAGTTCGTTTTTAATTCCGAGGGAAGAGGAGCCACAAATCGATGTGCCAATGGCAGATATATTTGTTGGTTATCCAGGAGCAAGCCCTTCCGAAGTGGAGTCGAGAGTCGTAAAACCTTTAGAGAAATTAATCTCGAATATCAAGGGAGTTGAATATGTGTATTCTACTTCTATGAAGGAACAAGGAATGGTCATAGTACAGTTTTACGTGGGTGAAGACATTGAGCGTTCGTTCGTGAAATTATACAACGAGATTAATAAGCATATGGATATTATGCCCGAAGGGGTTACATTTCCGTTAGTAAAAACTCGTGCGATTGATGATGTTCCAATGTTAGGATTAACACTTTGGAGCGATAATTACAACGATTATCAATTAAATTTAATAGCACAAGAGCTGTCTAATGAAATTGAAAAAGTAAACGATGTTTCTATCACCAAACGAATTGGAGGGCGTAATCGTCAGCTTCGCATTGTTTTAGATAAAGATAAAATGGCGGAAAGCGGATTGGATTTCCTTTCTATTTCGCAAATGATAAAAGCCAACAATCAACAATTAAGTTCAGGAAGTTTTAATAAAAGTGACACGGAATTTTTAGTAAATACCGGAGACTTTTTAAGTTCTGTAGAAGATGTAGAAAACTTGGTAGTAGGTGTTCAACAAGGGCAACCCATTTATCTGAAGCAAATTGCTACCGTTTTAGACGGTCCCGAATTATCAAAAGATTATGTAGCATTAGGTTTTGGTCAGGCAAGTAAATTAGTTTCAGAATATAGTGGAGAATATCCCGCTGTAACCATTTCTGTTGCCAAAAGAAAAGGTGCTGATGCTATGAAAATATCTAGCATTATTTTGGATAAAGTGGAACATTTAAAAACCACTTTAATTCCAGATGACGTTCACGTAGAAGTAACTAGAAACTACGGAGAAACCGCTTCGCAAAAGGTATCTGAATTACTTTTACACTTATTAGGTTCTATTTTGGCAGTAACCCTTGTAGTGATGTTGGCGATGGGCTGGCGTGGTGGATTGGTCGTGTTTTTATCGGTTCCAATCACTTTTGCATTAACCTTATTGAGTTACTATATGCTCGATTATACACTTAACAGAATTACGCTATTTGCCTTGGTTTTTGTAACAGGAATTGTCGTCGATGACTCCATTATTATTGCTGAGAATATGCACCGGCATTTTAAGATGAAACGATTGCCTTTTAAACAGGCAGCTTTGTACGCAATTAATGAAGTAGGAAATCCAACTATTTTAGCAACTTTTACGGTTATTGCTTCGGTGTTACCAATGGCTTTTGTATCAGGATTAATGGGTCCTTATATGGCACCAATGCCCATTGGAGCTTCAATTGCCATGATACTTTCATTATTTGTTGCCTTGACTATTACTCCTTATTTAGGTTATATTTTCCTTCGTGAAAAAGACAAAAAAGGAGCTAAGAAAAAGAAAGTACACAAAGAGTTAGAAGAAACTTTTATCTATAAGATTTACAACAAATTTGAAAAACCATTAATTGAAAAACCTGTTGTAAGATGGGCATTTTTAGGAGGAACTTTTTTGGTATTGTTCGGAACTATAGGAATGTTTTTTACAAATTCGGTAGCTGTAAAAATGCTTCCTTTTGATAATAAAAATGAATTTCAAGTAGTCATAGATATGCCTGAAGGAACTACTTTAGAACGTACCGCAGTGGTTGCTAAAGAGATTTCACAATACTTAGCGCAACAACCTGAAGTGGTAAATTACCAAAGTTATGTGGGTGCTTCGGCTCCCATTACTTTTAATGGTTTGGTACGTCATTACGACCTTCGTGGTGGAAGTTATATGGCAGATATTCAGGTGAATTTAACAGACAAACATGACCGAAAATTACAAAGTCACGAGATAGCGAGTTCGGTTAGACCAGAAATTCAGAAAATTGCGGAAAAGTATAATGCTAACGTGAAAATTGTGGAAGTTCCACCAGGACCTCCAGTTCTTTCAACTATTGTGGCTGAAGTTTATGGACCTGATTACAATACTCAGATGGAGGTTGCGAATCAGCTTCAGAATTTATTAAAAAACACCGATGATGTAGTAGATGTAGATTGGATGGTAGAAGCAGATCAAACCGAATATAAATTCATTATCGATAAAGAGAAGGCTATTTTGTACGGTGTAACACCTCAGCAGATTGCTCATACGATGAATATGGCACTTTCAGAAAGAGCCGTCACCAATTTATACGATGAAAATGCCACTAAACAAGTGGGATTAATATTGGCGTTGGATGAAACTGAAAAGTCTTCCATTGCAGATATTTCACAACTGAAAATCCTTTCAAAACAAGGAACATTAATTACTATTGGAGATTTGGTTGAAATAAAAGAAACCACTAGAGAGAAGAATATTTTCAGAAAAAATCAAAAACGGGTGGTTTATGTAACGGCAGATATGGCGGGTGAATTGGAAAGCCCTGTGTATGCAATTTTAGGAATGACAGACCGATTAAAAGAAATTAATCTGCCTGAAGGATATACCATAGATGAGCTTTACCTTTCGCAACCTGCTTATGAAGATGATTACACCGTAAAATGGGATGGAGAATGGCAAATTACATTAGAAGTGTTTAGAGATTTAGGAATGGCTTTTTTGGTCGCAATTATCTTTATTTATATTTTGATTGTAGGTTGGTTCCAAAGTTTTAAAGCACCGATGGTGATGATGGTAGCAATTCCACTTTCCTTAATCGGAATTATTTTAGGGCACTGGATGATGGATGCATTTTTTACAGCAACTTCCTTTATCGGAATGATTGCTTTGGCAGGAATAATGGTGAGGAACTCGGTCTTATTAATTGACTTTATCAACCTTCGTTTAGAAGAAGGAATTCCGTTGAAAAAAGCAGTAATTGAAGCAGGTGCGGTACGAACTACCCCTATTTTATTAACAGCAGGAACCGTAGTAATCGGGGCATTTGTAATTTTATTTGACCCAATTTTCCAAGGATTAGCCATCTCGTTAATGGGAGGAACTATCGTATCGACTGTACTTACTTTATTGGTAGTACCGTTGGTATATTATTTAATTGAAAGAAAGAATTATAAATAAGCTCTGCGGGGCTCTTGCTCTCTGCGTATCTCAGTGTAATAATTGTTTCACAGAGATACGCGGAGAAAACACAGAGTTGCACAGAGAAAAATAAATAAATATTTACACATGAAACTAGTAATTATTACAGCCGTAGAAGAATTTCACAGCGATGTTCTTCAATTATTAAAAGAATCTGGAATCAATAATTTTAGTGAATCTGGAATAGATGGATATAAAAATATACCTGCTGTTTTAACGGGTTCCAATTGGTTTGCTGCAAATAAAGGAGCGACTAATTCCATTATGATTTTTTCGTTTAATACAGAGGAAAAAATCGAAAAACTATTCAGCTTGATAAAAAAATATAACAACGATTTAGAAACCAATAATCCCGTAAGAGCGATTATGTTGCCTATTGAAAAACACATATAAATAAAAAATACTAAAGACCGCTGTCGCTTAAAGACATAAGATAAAAGACTTGTGTTGATGCAACAGTTGACAATTAAAAAAACAGTATTATGATAAATAGATTTATTAAAGCAATCGCAGGAACTTTTATAATAATCAGTGCATTATTAGCTATGTATGTAAACATCAATTGGCTTTGGTTCACCATTTTTGTTGGTACTAATTTGGTGCAATCTTCATTTACCAAATGGTGTTTGATGGAAGATATTTTAAAGAAATTAGGAGTAAAAGATTCTGAGGGAGATAATTGTTGTTAGGCAATCAACTTTGCCAAAGTTTAAAACTTTGGCAAAGTTGATTATTTTTTTAGTTTAAATTCATTTCCACAAGATTTACATTTATAAACGGTTTTATAATAAATAGGGAAAACCATAAATAAAAATGAGATTATAATGGAAATAATCCCTTTTGTTCCTTTCATAGATTTAAATCCTGTATATAAGTCTTTCGATTCACATTTAGGGCATTTAATAACTTGACCTTGTTCATCAGTAGGTTTTGAAGTATTGATTAATTCTAAAATTTCATTTGCTTTATCATAATCAGATTCATTTATTTTTAACTTAATACCTCCAACGGTAATATTATATAATGGATAAAGAGACACCATATTTTCGTCAAAAATATAACAAGTAATTCCTTCACTTTCTAGTTTTGATTTTAGTAAGTGAGTATCGATTGAATTATCAAAAGTCATTATTGTTATTAATCCCATATTGTTTTATGTAAAAAGGCTTTCCCTTTATTCACTTTACAAATTTGATCACCGATGTAAGTGGAATTCCCTTTATAAACATTGGTTTGTGAAATACTATTGGTAATTAAAAATAGTGTTTGAAGAATAGAAAACAGATATTTCATTTTAATATTTAAATTTGGAGTTTGAACCATTGTAAATCATTTATCGTATTCTTTTTAAAACTAGTACTATTTTATCATCATAATCTACAAGTGTTTTTACAACAAATGTATCTTCAATTTGGTTTTTATAAATAACGTCTAGAATGATATCTTGTTTTGAATTAGTTACATCAATATAATAAAACTTATTGTTTGCACTTATTTGTGTTGGTTCTTTACACATTTCAGCAAAAGTTAACACAAATTCATTCTTCTTATAAAAACTCCAATTTATGGAAGAGCAGATATTGGATTTATTTTTATGTTTTTTAAAATTCACAAGTTTTATCTCGTCTGCTTTAAAATATAAACTATCCTTATTTTCCGAAACCCAAGGGTTTGAATAGCTACTTATTCGGTTTTTCTCATTTTGTTTTATAGATTCTCTAAAAACTTTATAAATCTTCTTTTTGGTAAAATATTCTTTTTGACTTAAAACTTTTGTTCCAAAAATTAAAATAAAAAATATTAATAAATAATATTTTATTCTTACAACTTATAAATCCAACTAGCTGGGTTCATCTTTTTCTTATTCTGATACACCAAAAACTTTAGGATTGTTTTACCACTAGACTTGGTATATACTGTACCTAATTCTTGTTTGGTAGTTACTTTGTCTCCTTTTTTTACCATTACATTTTTAATGTTTTGATAAATAGTAATGTAATTTCCATGAAGGATGTAAATAGCATTATTAGCTCCTTTTATTTTTTGAATTTCCAAAACTTCTCCATTAAATACAGCTCTTGCTTTAGCTCCATTTTGTGTAGCGATTTCTACTCCACTACTGTAGGTAGTAACATTGGGTAATTGTGGATGTTGGGTTTTTCCAAACCGTTTTACCACCACACCACTTTTTACTGGCCAAGGTAATTTTCCTTTGTTTTTGGTGAAATCATCTGCCAATAATTTAGCTTCTGGAGAAAGTGCAAAGGTGGCTGAAGAACTTACTTTTTTTCCTGTTTTTTTAGCATTTGCTTTGTTTGAAGCAGCGATTGCATCTCGTATTAATTTGTCTATTTCTCTATCAATTTTAGCAGCTTCCTTTTCTTTTTTATTTATCTGAGATGCATATTTTCCTTCGTCTTTTTTTAAAGTGGCGACTAAATCCTTTTGGGTTTGTAGTTCTTTTGAAAGCTTTGTTTTGGCAACTTTATTTTCTTCAATTAAGGCTTGTTTTTTCTTTTTATCGTCTATCAATCCTTGATTTAATCCTTGTAAAGCAACTGTTTTTTCCTTAATACTTTCGCCTTGTAATTTTCTGTGTTTGGCATATTGTTTCATATACTGCAAGCGTTTGTAGGCTTGCGTAAAGTCTTCAGAAGACATTAAAAACATGATTTTGTTTTGGGTAGATTTGCTTTTGTACGATTTTACAATCATCGAAGCATAATCTTCTTTCAGCTCTTTTAATTCGGCTCGCAATTGTTCCATTTTTGCGAGATTATTGTTGATTTCTCGCGATAAATAATTGGCTTGTTGGTTGGTAACTCGTATTAAATTTTGTCGAGCAGTAATTTTACTATTCAAATTTTCTACCTGAGTTAAAACCGATTTCTCTTCCTTTTTAGTTGTAAATAAAAGACTGTTAATCTGTTGTATTTCTTTCAGAATTGCTTGCCTTTTTTCTTCTAATTTTTGCTGTTTTGTGGTTTGTGCCGCAGCAGAATTCAATAAAAAAATTGAAAATACTAAAAGTAGATATGTTCTAAATTGCTTCATTTATTTCAACTGAATTTCTTCGTAACCACTAGGAATGTTAAACGGAAAACGAATGGAAACATTATAATCTATCTTTTTATAATTGACCACAATTTTGGTTCTTTCTTCTTTTTGAAGGGCATTTATTTTTATTTCGGAAGGATAAAAACCTCCCTTTAAACTTTTATAAGATCCGTAACTAATGGTGAAATTTCGCCTGTTAGAAGGTTGTGATAGTGTTTCGGAAGCAATTTTAAAATTATCGGGGTACAACAGCAAAGAATGAATAAAATTTTGTGGCTGTGGTTTAGGCTGAAGCTCATAATTATTGCCAACAACTTTAACTTTGTACTTGTTATCCAAATTAAAAATACTTTGTCCCAACAAAATTGCTTGTGCTTTTTCAAAATCTATTTCAGTACCTAACCAATTGCTTAAAAGTGAAAAATCGCCATCGAAATATGTATTCGAAATGGTTTCGTAAAAACGAACCGATTTGGGAGTGATGTATAATTTTGCCAAAGTAATTCCCAAAAGGGACGCTTTAATCCAAATTTTTTGATCTTTCTCCATTCTCATACTTACCGTAAGGCTTTGCATATCGTCTCCGTTTTCATACAAAACGTGCATTCTTGCAGCGATGGTATTAAAGTTTGGAAGTGCAGCTTCATGGGTTTTTATAATCTCTTTTGAAGACAAAGAACGATTTGCTTTATCGGAACCAATTACTGCTTTTCCTCCTTTACAGGAAGTAGCCAAAAGGGAAATTAAAAAAAATAATATAAAATAAATCCGCTGCATTAATTGTCTGTTTTTTGGTTGCTAATACTTAATTCTGAAGCCTTTTTTGAATAGTAATTTGCTTTTTGTTTGTTTCCTTTAAGCTCATAAGCCAATGAAAACTGAAGGTAATAATCGTATTCCATTTGCGGATTGTCAAACAAATAATCCAAACCTGTTTCTAGACTTTCAATAGCTAAATCTGCTTCTTTTAAATGGTTGTTTGCTACTGCATTTGTTAAGTATAATAGGGGTTGTGACGGAAATATTTCTAATCCTTGATTACTTAATTTCACTGCATCTTCGTATTTTTCTACTTCAATCTGAAGCAAAATGGTATTCTTCAACAAACCGTAATTATCCGAATCTATTTCAATTCCTTTTAAATAATAATCCAAAGCCTTTTCTTTATTTCCTTCCGAAAGATAATAATCTCCCAAAAGCATAAAAGTCTGCCCGTTATTATTATTTAAAAGAGGCTTACTTACCTTCTCTATTTCAGATTTATACGAAGGATTTTTTTTGGTATAAGCCAAAAAATCATCCAATACCTGAATCTTACTTTTCTTTTCAATTTCTTGAGCCGAAAAAACTATTTTCATAGAGTTCATAGCTTCTTTTAAATTGCCTTCCTCCAAATAATATTTGTACAAGGCTAAATGTGCCAATTTGGAATTTGGTTTTTGTTTGACCAATTCTTTAGCGGTTTCAAAAGCTTTTTTGTTGTTGCCTTCATCGCTATATAAAAAAATGAGATTGAGATATTCCTGTTCACTTTTTGGGTTTTTATTTATCTTTTTTTCTAATTTATCAATGGCTTTTGAAGTGTTTCCCGTTATGCGATAAATTTGGGTTTTTAAGGCATTTCGGTAATTACTTTCTCCCCACTCTTCGTCCAACTCCTCTAAAAGTTCTAAGGCTTTATCGTATTGTTTCGTGCGATGATAAAGGTTGGCAAGATCTTCTTTATAATCTGAATCGTGAACGATTAATTTTTTTACCAAGGGAATGGCAGCTTCGTAATTTTTAGAATCGTAATACATATCGTATAACTTTTCCATTACTTCAACTCTTTCTGGATCCCATTCTAACACTTTTTTATAGTGTGTTTCTGCTTCGTTATAGCGTTTTAAACTGGCGAGGTTTTTACCTTTTTCAAAATTAATAACCGCTAAATTTTCTTGATTTCCATTTGCTGCTGCTTCCGCTTTATGAAGAGCTTCGAGAGCGAGTTCGTAATTTTCAATTCCTTTTTGTTTTAAGGCTTCGAAGAAATATTCTTGAAATTCGTCGGTAACATTTCCGAGGTCGTCGGTGGGTCGTCCTTGAATTTCTTGGGCGTTTATTTCTTTCGGAAGGATTAGTATTCCGAAGAGGAAAAGAAATATTTTTATTTTAACGTTCATAAGTTTTATTTCAAACACATCCCTAATTATTCGCCTTCAAATATTGAATTTATTTTAATACAGAATAATCTCCAATACTCACATTGGTAAAATTACCATCAAATGTTGCGTGATTACCTATCATAGCGTTGTCCAAAGTAGCATTTTTAATTAATGTGTTGGTTTGGATTATACTATTTTTAACATTGCTGTTTTCAATTTTAGTATTTGCTCCAATGGATGCATAAGGTCCCACAGTACTATTTTTTAGTACAACTCCTTCACCAATAAAGCAAGGTTCTATAATTTCTGAATTTTCTAAAGTGATTTTTTCTGAAATTAATTGCTCATTACTTTCTGCTAAAAAACCTAACATTCTTCGGTTGGTTTCTATGGTAACTTCTTTGTTTCCACAGTCCATCCATTCGTCAACTGTTCCGGTTTTAAATATTTTTCCGTCAGCCATCATACGTTTAATACCATCGTTTATTTGATATTCTCCTCCGTTGATGATGTTGTTGTCGATTACGTATTGTAATTCCTTTTTAAGTACCGAAACATCTTTAAAATAATAAATTCCGATAACGGCTTGATCGCTTACAAACTCGGTTGGTTTTTCGACAAGCTCGGTAATCTCTTCTTTTTCATTCAGGTTTACAACACCATAAGCTTCTGGATTATTAACTCTTTTGGTCCAGATAACACTGTCTGCTTCTTTATCTAAATCGAAATTTGCACGAATTAAGGTGTCGGCATAAGCAATTACGGCTGGGCCAGAAAGCGACGGTTCGGCACACATAATGGCGTGTCCTGTTCCTAAAGGATTTAATTGTCTGTAAATACTCGCCTTGGCTCCTAAACTTGATGCAAGAGATTTTAAACTTTCTATTACCTCATCGCCAAACCAAGCTGGATCGCCTAAAATAAAGGCGATTTCTTCAATAGGTTCATTAAGTAAACCAGCAATATCGGTAACTAAACGATGAACAATGGGTTTTCCAGCTACTGGAATTAATGGTTTTGGAACTGTTAAACTGTGTGGGCGTAATCGTGAACCACGACCTGCCATGGGTACTATTATTTTCATAATTATTCCCTGCATTTCTACTACGCTCAATGTGAACTCCAGCAGGTATCTTTTTAATTAAACTTCTAGTTTTATACTTTACGATTCCGCAACAAGTGCGGAATGAATTTCTACTTTATTCCTGTACTCCCAAAACCACCTTCGCCTCTATCTGTTTCAGATAAAACGCTTACTTCTTCCCAATCGGCACGTTCGTGTTTTGCAATAACTAATTGTGCTATGCGTTCGCCGTTTTCTATGGTAAATTTTTCGTTGGAAAGATTCACTAAAATCACGCCAATTTCTCCACGATAATCTGCATCGATAGTTCCAGGTGCGTTTAAAACAGTGATTCCTTTTTTTGCTGCCAATCCACTTCTGGGGCGTACTTGTGCTTCAATACCAATAGGTAATTCTATGAAAAGTCCTGTTTTTATAATGGTTCTTTCTAAAGGTTTCAAAGTTACTGAATTCTCCAAATTTGCACGTAAATCCATTCCTGCCGAAGCCATGGTTTCGTAGGATGGTAATGGATGGTTTGATTTGTTGATTATTTTTATATTCATATTAAATTTTCAAAATTCGTTTAATTTCATTCCGTTCCATTAAAAACAGAATAGATACAAATCCTATTAATAACGCTGTTCCTGTCCATAAATTACTTTCAAAAACATAAAATGAAAGTACCGAAAACCCAACGGATAACAATACATAAAATCCTATTTTTTTTACGTTGTATGGAACTTTGTAATATTTTTTTCCAAGGAAATATGAAATCGTCATCATACTTCCGTAAGCCGCCAATGTTGCAATAGCAGAACCTTTATAACTGATAATCGGAATTAATGTAAAATTTAAAACCAAGGTAATCACCGCACCAAAAACCGAAATATAGGCACCAAATTTTGTGCGATCCGTTACCTTATACCAAACGGAAAGATTGTGATAAATTCCCAAACATAAATTAGCAAGTAAGATGATGGGGACAATCACCAGAGCTTCCCAAAAACTGGAATCTGGAATTAAAATTTGTTTAAAAATATCTAAATAAACCACTACAAAAAGCAGAATTAAACTTCCGAAAATGGTAAAGTATTTGGTAATAGTGGCGTAGGTTTCTTTGGCGTTTTCAGCTTTGGAATGATTAAAGAAAAACGGTTCGATCCCCAAGCGAAAAGCCGTAGCAAACAGGGTCATAAATACTCCGAGTTTGTAACAGGCAGCATACATTCCTAATTCAGAATCTGCAATATCTGAAGGCAATAAATAACGCAATAATATTTTATCGAAGGCTTCATTTATTGAAAAAGCAACTCCTGCAATAAGTACCGGAAATGCATAGCGAAGCATCTTTTTCCAAATAACTTTATCTATGGATAGCTTCATTTTAAAATAAAGTGGTAACAAAATTAAAAAGGTAATTCCGCTAGCGATTAAATTTGAAATAAACACATAAGCTACTTTGCCTTCGTCCAGATTTATCGAAGCCCAAAACGAAGTTGCATCTTGTTTTGCCAATACTGGAAGTAATAAAAAGAAAAACAGATTAAACCCTAAATTAATACAGACATTTACAATTTTTATAATGGCGTAACGCATTGGTTTTTCATTGGCACGGAGCCAAACAAAAGGAATTACTACCAAAGCATCTAAGGTTAAAATTAATAATCCGTAAGTGATGAATTCTGTTTTAAAATTTAAAAATTCAGCAATTTGTTGTTTGGCAAATAGGGTGATTACTAAAAATAATAAACTTGTAATTGTTAAAGAAGTTAAAGCTGTTGCTTGTACTTTTTCTTTCTGAAATCCTTCTTTGTTGATAAATCTAAAAAAGGCGGTTTCCATTCCGTAGGAAAGTAGTACGTTTCCTAAAATCAAGAATGCCATAAGGGAAGCATAAATTCCAAACTGCTCTTTTCCGAGTACCATTACGTAAAGAGGTACTAAAAAAATCGCCAAAGCTCTTGGTAAAACAGTGGCTAAACCATAGATAAATGTTTGTTTAAAAAGTTTTTTAAAGACGGTCAATACTACTAAAAAATTAAGTTTTAAAAGTATAGAATTTCTGTGGGTCTTACACTATTAATTTTCGATTTTAGTATTTGCATTTGGATAGGCTAACATCTCTTTTTCTTCGATGTTAGAGATTTTATAAAAATAGGTTTTCCCGTTTTCAGAATAACTTATAACAGCTTCGTTTTCTTTTAATTGAAACGGAATTTTTTCTGGAGGAATATTGGCAGCTTCTTTGGTAGCATCTCCGTCCATAATTACATCGCGATTGTTTTGGTTTTTAAAATAACCTATCACTTGGTCTTTGGAAATTGATACTTCAGTTTTCTTATTTCTGAAATACAAATCTTTAAACACGACACTTTCTGAAACTTTAGAAAAAGCAATGTATAAATTGGTTCCTGAACCTCCACCTTTTACTCCTGCTACCCATTTCTGACTGTAAATTTTCTCGATAGAAAAAGGAGGGTTTTTAGTGAAATTTGTTTCGGGTTCTTTTTGTTTTGATGTTCCGCAACTAATTTGCGATAAAATGAAAATAGTTAAAAATAAGTGCTTCATTTGTTTATATCGTTTTAATCCATTTCCCTTTTAAATTGGTCATTTATCGTAAGAAACTGAATTGCAATTATTAACTGATAATTTGGATTATTCAAGTCAGATTTCGATAATGATTCTATAAAATAATATATAAACTTTAATGAAGGTGTAAAATCTCCCGACATATTTAATTCATTTACATAGTGTTTTATATATTTATTTTCATTTCCAATAATATTTAAAAATTCTGAATACTTTTTATTAAATCCTCCATAACAAATACTTTTGCTTTTACTATTTTCTTTTAAGTTATTAACTTGACAAAAATTCCAAATTTCATTAAAAGTACTTTTTGAAATTGAGTGGTACATTGTTTTTTGTTCTTCAAAATCAACTAGTTCATAAATTATTTGATATTCTTTTTTTCTTAGTTCTGGTATTAAAATTTTTATCGTGGAAGTAAAGTCTGGAGTCTTTTCATTTGAAACTTGTTGAATAAAAAAGTTTGTAATTTCTTCTAATTCATGAATTTGTTTAGTTGAAAAAACCTGTTTCATTTCTGTGGTTTCAAATTGAGCCAAACAAAATACATTAATTAATAGAGTAAAAATTAAAATTAATTTTCTCATATTTTTTTATCAAAATTTTCAAAGATAAAAATACAAAAACCTCCTTAATTTTTTATTATTTTATGATATATGATTGTTTTTGCCTAATTTTTTGATAGTACCTTTGTGTAAAATTAACCACACAATTATGTACAAGTCTAAGTCACCCGAAGAAGCAGTAAAAGTTATTAAATCTAACGATCGAGTTTATATTCAAGCAGCAGCAGCAGCACCTCAAGCGTTGATTAATGCAATGTCTGCAAGACATGAAGAACTCCGAAATGTAGAAGTTTGCCATCTTCATACCGAAGGAGCTGCACCTTACGCAGACCCAAAATTTAAAGATAGTTTTCATGTAAATTCCTTTTTTATTGGTCCTAATGTTCGACATACATTAAAGGCTGGAAATGGTTCTTATACACCTGTTTTTTTAAGTGAATTGCCTATTTTATTTAAACGAGGCATTATTCAGTTGGATGTAGCTTTAATTCAGGTTTCGCCTCCAGACAGACACGGATATTGCTCTTTGGGGGTTACCGTTGCTGCAACTTTGGCGGCAATTAGCAATGCAAAACATGTGATTGCGCAAGTAAATCCGCAAATGCCAAGAACTCATGGCGACGGAATTATTCACTACACCGAATTAGACACTTTTGTAGAATTTGACGAACCACTTCATTATCACGAACCTGCAAAACCTACTGAAAGTGAAGAGAAAATAGGTGATTTTGTAGCTGAATTAATTGAAGATAGATCTACCCTTCAAATGGGAATTGGAAACATCCCAAATGCAGTACTTTCTCGTTTAGGAAATCATAAAGATTTAGGTTTACATACCGAAATGTTTTCCGATGGAGTGATTGATTTAATTCTGAATGATGTAATCAACGGAAACTACAAAGGTATTAACCCCGGAAGAGCCATGGCGACTTTTTTAATGGGATCTAAACGACTTTTTGATTATGTAGATGACAATCCTTTTATCGAAATGCGAGAAGCAGATTTTGTAAACGATGTAGCAATAATTCGTCAAAACCCGAAAATGGTGGCGATTAATTCTGCTATCGAAATTGATGTTACAGGTCAGGTTTGTGCAGATTCTATTGGCTCAAGAATGTACAGTGGCGTTGGTGGACAAATGGATTTTATTCGTGGAGCGTCTTTAAGCAAAGGCGGAAAAGCAATTATCGCATTGCCTTCAGTTACTGCAAAAGGAGTGAACAGAATTGTTCCTTTCTTAAAACCTGGAGCGGGCGTTGTAACCACCAGAGCTCATGTTCATTATGTGGTGACAGAATATGGTGTTGCAAATCTCTACGGAAAAACAATTAAACAACGTGTAAAAGCATTGACTGAAATTGCACATCCTGACTTTAGAGAGCAAATTGCTCGGGATTATTTTGATAACTAATTATTGAAAGAATTAAGACTTGTTCATTACTATTATTCAAACAATAGGTTTCATTATCATGGTTAATAAATGAAAATCGTAAATTCGTCTTTTATTTGAACCATCAAAATAAAGCACTTTGACTATTAAATATTTTTATATGAAAAAATCTGTAGCAACCTTACTATTAATCTTCATTAGCACTATGACTTTTGCACAAAAAACAAATATGACTCCCGAACGCCTTATCCAATTAGGAAGGGTTAGCGGAAAAGGAATTTCAACCGAAGGAAACCAAATTATTTTCGGAGTTTCAAAATACAGTTTCAACACTCAAAAGAAAACCAATAGTACTTATTCGGTAGGTATTGATGGGGACGAAGTGAAAAAAATTGCTAAAAAAGATGCTAATCTTCACGACAAATCTATCTCTCCCGATGGAAAATATAAAATTGTAGTGAAAAATGAAAAACTGAAAAAAGTTTCAGGAACCGACTTTCATCCCGATGTAGAAAACTCTAATGTGATGATTTACGATGAGCTTAATTATCGCCATTGGGATACTTGGGAGGACGGAAATTACAGTCATATTATGTATCGTTCTGCTTCCGATAAAAAAGGAAAATTGATTGATATTATGAAGGGTGAACCTTTTCATTCTCCTCAAAAACCTTTTGGCGGTGACGAAGATTATTTATGGTCTCCAGACAGTAAAAGTATTTTGTACGTTACCAAAAAAGCAAGTGGAGTGGATTATGCGATTAGTACCAATACCGATATTTTTCAATATGAATTAGCTACCCAAAAAACCACCAACTTAACCGAATATAATAAAGGTTACGACACTTCACCCGCTTTTTCAAGCAATGGAACTTTGGCTTGGTTACAAATGAAACGCGATGGTTACGAGTCTGATAAAAACGATATTATTGTTCGAGTAAAAGGAAAAGACCTCAACCTTACCAAAGATTGGGACGGAACCGTAAACAGTTTTAATTGGTCCAACGATGGAAAGAAAATCTATTTTGTAGCTCCTGTTTTAGGAACGGTACAGATTTTTGAAATGAAGGTTCCAACTTCAGAAAAAGGAATTTCTTCTCCAAGACAAATTACCGAAGGACAGTTTGATGTCACTTCCATCATTGGAGAAGTTGGCGATAAATTGGCGGTGATAAGGCGTGATATGAATCATGCCAACGAAGTGTATTCTGCGGAAATTTCTTCAGGAAAAATGAAGCAGTTAAGTCACGTTAACGATAAGGTTTATGCAAAAACCAATCTTGGAAAAGTGGAGAAACGCATTACCAAAGCTACCGACGGAAAAGATTTGCTTTCTTGGGTAATTTATCCACCAGATTTTGATGCTTCAAAAAAATACCCTACGCTTTTATATTGCCAAGGTGGTCCTCAAGGAGCCTTGAGTCAGTTTTACTCTTTCCGTTGGAATTTTCAATTAATGGCAGCTAATGGTTATATTATCATTGCTCCAAACAGAAGAGGAATGCCAGGTTATGGAGTAGAGTGGAACGAGCAAATTAGTAAAGATTATGGTGGTCAAAATATGGATGATTACCTTTCTGCAATCGATGACCTTTCGAAAGAAAGTTATGTAGATAAAGATCGTTTGGGATGTATTGGTGCAAGTTATGGAGGATACTCAGTATTTTATTTAGCGGGGCATCACGATGGAAGGTTTAAAACTTTTATCTCTCACGATGGTATTTTTGATTGGAGAAGTATGTACGGAACCACCGAAGAAGTTTTCTTTCCTAATTGGGATTTAGGAGGTGCGTATTGGGATAAAAACAATACCGCAGCACAGAAGGCCTATAACGAATTTAATCCTACTACCTATGTTGATAAATGGGATACGCCTATATTAATCATACAAGGTGGAAAAGATTATCGTGTGCCAATAGGACAAGGATTAGCGGCATTTCAAGCAGCTCAATTAAGAGGAATTAAAAGTAAATTAATGTACTTTCCAGATGAAAATCACTGGGTTTTAAACAATCAAAATAGTTTGATCTGGCAACGGGAGTTTTATAAGTGGCTTGCAGAGACTTTGTAAGACACAATCAAACCTAACAGGTTTTAAAAACCTGTTAGGAAGTGTATAAAACCAAAATATGCCTTCTAAAAAATTTCAGAAGGCATATTTAACTATATAGACCTAACAGGTTTTGGAAACCTATGAGGTGTTTTTTTAAAGATCTTTTTTACAAAGATAAAAATCAACTCTTTCACAGGAATCATCATTTAATCTATCATTCATTTCATCTAAATTTTTTGGTGGTGGAATGATTACTTTATCGCCTTTTTTCCAATTTAGTGGCATCGCAACTCCGTTTTCGTCTGAAACTTGAAGCGCTTCTAAAGCTCTTAATATTTCATCCATATTTCTACCAACATTTAGTGGGTAATACATCACCAAACGTATTTTTTTAGAAGGATCAATAAAAAATACAGCTCTTACAGCAGCTGTTTCACTTTCGTTAGGTTGTAACATTCCATAAAGTTTTGAAACTTTCATATCAATATCAGCTATGATTGGAAAGTCAAAGTAAACTCCTGTATTGTTTTTTACATTGTTAACCCAAGCTAAGTGAGAATGAATACTATCAATACTTAATCCTATAAGTTCTGTGTTAAGAGCTTCAAATTCTGATTTTCTTTTAGCAAAACCGCTCATTTCTGTGGTACAAACTGGTGTGAAGTCTGCTGGATGTGAAAAAAGAATCACCCATTTATCTTTTGCAAAATCAGAAAATTTAATTGTTCCCTTTGTAGTAACTGCTGTGAAATCTGGAGCTTGATCTCCAATTCTTGGCATTACATTCATTGTTTGTTCTTGAGTTTCCATTCTATCTAATTTTTTAAGTTTTAACTGGTACAAAAATAAGACGGTTTCAAGCAAATATCACTATTATGTAAATTGATTGTTTTTATTTTATTATCGATATTTACTATAGTGATGTTAATCAGCACAACTAAAAGACATTAAAAGTAAATTGGTATTCTTTCCAGAAGAAAATCATTGGGTATTAACCAATCAAAACAGTTTAATCTGGCAACGGGAGTTTTATAAGTGGTTGGCAGAAACGTTGTAATTAAGATGTAAGACCGATTCGCTTGAAGATGTATGAATTTTCAACTTTGCCAAAGTTTGGAACTTTAGCAAAGATTTTAGATCGAAAGAATTAAGTCTTGATTGTAAAAAAAATTAGCCTCTTTTTATAATATTTAGTTTTCTGTAACTCTTTATACCAAATTAAAAACGCCTTCTGAAATTTATCAGAAAGCGTTTTTAATATTGATTTTATTTTAGCTAAATTAACCAGCTAATGCTTCAGCACCACCAACAATCTCAAGGATTTCGTTAGTAATAGAAGCTTGTCTTGCTTTGTTGTATTGTAAGTTAAGTGCATCTCTCAATTCGGTTGCGTTGTCGGTTGCTTTGTGCATTGCCGTCATACGTGCTCCGTGTTCACTTGCAGACGAATCTCTAAGTGCTTTGAACAATTGCATTTTTAAACTCTTCGGAATTAACTCCTCTACAATTTTTGCTTTTGAAGGCTCAAAGATATAATCTGAAGCATCCGAAGTTTCTTCAGAATTAGTAGAAACAATTGGTAAAAATTGCTCCTTCATAATAATCTGAGTCGCTGCATTTTTGAATTTATTATATACCAAAACGATCTTATCGTAAGTTCCTTCGGTAAATAAATCCATTAAATTTTGAGCAATAACCGCATTGTTAGCAAAGGTTAAATCGTCAAAGATTTCAGTATTATTTTCGATAACGTGGTGTTCTTTAACAAGAATATCGTGTGCTTTTTTTCCTAAAGTTACAAAATCTACTTTTGCATTGGAAAACTCTTCCTGAATTAAAGAAGTACATCCTTTCACAATGTTAGAATTAAATGCTCCTGCTAATCCACGATTAGAAGAAATAGCGACAAGTAATACATTTTTTACTTCGCGTTGGGTGGTGTAATCACTTCCTACATCGCCGTCTAAACTTGCGCTTAAATTTTGTAATAACTCCGATTGTTTATCAGCATAAGGTCGCATGGTTGTAATTGCATCTTGTGCTTTTTTTAGCTTTGCAGCAGATACCATTTTCATGGCACTGGTAATCTGCATCGTCGAAGATACCGAAGCTATTCTATTACGTATTTCCTTTAAATTGGCCATTTTTTTCAGTATGCAGTCTTCAGTTTTCAGTTCTCAATATTCAGTCAGTTTTCTACCAACTGAATACTGTTTACTGATTACTGACTACTAGTTATTATACTTGGCTGCTAAATCTTTAGCAACATCTGTTAATACTTTTGTAGCTTCATCGGTTAATTTACCAGCTTTTAAAGTATTTAATGTATCTCTATGTTTTGCGTTTAAGAATTCGATATAGTCTGCTTCAAATTCTTTTACTTTATCAACAGGAACACTACTTAATAAGTTTTTAGATCCTGCATAAATTATTGCAATCTGATCTTCTACTGTAAAAGGATCGTTTTGTGCTTGTTTTAGAATTTCAACATTACGTTTTCCTTTTTCAATTACACTTAATGTTGCTGCATCTAAATCGGAACCAAACTTAGCAAAAGCTTCTAATTCACGGAACTGTGCTTGATCTAATTTTAATGTTCCCGATACTTTTTTCATAGATTTTACCTGAGCATTACCACCTACACGAGATACTGAAATACCTACGTTAATTGCTGGTCGAACACCCGAGTTAAACAAATCTCCGTCTAAGAAAATCTGACCATCGGTAATTGAAATTACGTTGGTTGGAATATAGGCAGAAACATCTCCTGCTTGTGTTTCGATAATGGGTAATGCCGTTAAAGATCCTCCTCCTTTTACTTTGTCTTTTAAGGATTCTGGAAGGTCATTCATTCTTTTTGCGATATCATCGTTGTTAATCACTTTCGCAGAACGCTCTAATAATCTAGAGTGAAGGTAGAACACATCACCTGGGTATGCTTCACGTCCTGGTGGACGACGAAGTAACAATGATACTTCACGGTAAGCAACTGCTTGTTTCGATAAATCGTCATAAATAATTAAAGCAGGACGACCTGTATCTCTAAAATATTCACCAATTGCAGCACCTGCAAATGGAGCATATACCTGCATTGGAGCTGGGTCTGATGCATTAGCCGCTACAATAGTTGTGTATGCTAAAGCACCTCTTTCTTCTAATACTTTTGCGATATTTGCTACGGTTGATGCTTTTTGTCCGATGGCAACATAGATACAATAAACAGGTTCACCAGCATCATAAAATTCTTTTTGATTTAGGATGGTATCGATACAAACGGTTGTTTTTCCTGTTTGACGGTCACCAATTACCAACTCACGTTGACCTCTACCTACAGGAATCATCGCGTCGATAGCCTTAATTCCTGTTTGAAGTGGTTCGGTTACTGGTTCACGAAAAATTACACCTGGAGCAATACGCTCTAAAGGCATTTCGAAAGTTTCACCTGAGATGGCTCCTTTACCGTCTATAGGTTCTCCTAAGGTATCTACCACACGACCAACAATTCCTTCACCTACATTAATAGATGCAATACGTTGAGTACGTTTTACGGTGGAACCTTCCACAATATTTTTTGAATGACCTAACAATACAACACCAACATTATCTTCTTCAAGGTTAAGAACAATTCCTTCCAATCCATTTTCGAATTCAACTAATTCACCATATTGTGCATTTGAAAGTCCGTATACACGTGCAATTCCATCACCTACGGTTAATACACTTCCTACCTCGTCTAATGACGCGGTAGATTCGTAACCCGATAATTGTTTTTTTAATATTGCTGAAACTTCAGCTGGTTTAACTTCTGCCATTGTAATCTTATTTAAATACTCTTATTAAATTCTCTTTTTATTCTTGCTAGATTGTTTGAAATACTAGCGTTATATTGTAAATCGCCTACTCGTAGTATAAAACCTCCAATAATCGATTCGTCAACTGTGTTTTCTAATGTTACTTTTTCGCTTCCTGTAAGTTCTTTTACTTTGGATAAAACTTTGGTTTCTATTTCTGAAGAAAGAGGAACTGCTGTAATAACCTTTGCTACTTTTATACCTTGTGATTCTTTATAAATATTGACAAAACTAGTTGCAACATCACTTAATAAAGAAGTTCGTTTGTTAATAACTAAAGTAGAAATCAGTGATTTTGTTGTTTCTGTTTGGTTTGAAAAAATTTGCAATAAAGCAGATTTTTTATCTTCTTCAGTATAAACAGGACTTTGAAGCATTTCACTCAACTCATTACTATCGGTAATGGTGTTGTAAACCACTTGCATATCCTCAAACACTTCTGAAGCGTTATTTGCTTCATTGGCTTGTAATAAAACTGCTTTTGCGTAACGTTTGGCTGCTCTGCTTCCGCTCATAATATTAATTTAAAGTAGCATCGTTTAACATGCTTTCTACTAATTTTAATTGCTTGTCTTTATCGGCTAATTCGTTTTTAACCACTTTTTCAGCAATTTCGATAGAAAGGTTTGCTACTTGGTTTTTTATTTCAACGATAGCTGCTTTCTTTTCGCTTTCGATTGCTGCTTGTGCGTTAGCAATTAATTTATCGGCTTCAACTTGTGCCTCACCTTTTGCATCCGAAATCATTTTTTCTTTGATTTCGCGAGCTTCTTTAATCATTGTTTCTCTTTCTGCACGAGCTTCTTGTAGCAATTTTTGATTGTCTGCTTGAAGGTTTTGCATTTCTAATTTAGCGTTTTCAGCTGCATCTAATGCATTTTTAATCCCTTCTTCTCTAGTATTTAATGCATTTAATATAGGGCCCCAAGCAAATTTTTTCAATAATAAAAGTAACAATACAAAAAGTATCATTTGCCAGAAAAAAAGTCCAAAAGAGAAATCGTTAATTAACTTTTCCATGATTTTATTTTAAATAATTTTTTAATTTAAAAATTAAACTACAATTGCAACCAACCGTTGCAACTGTAGTTTTGGGTTTTGTTATACTGCAAATAAAGCAGCAAATCCAATACCTTCAATAAGCGCAGCTGCAATTAGCATTGCTGTTTGAATTTTTCCGTAAGCTTCTGGCTGACGAGCAATAGCGTCCATTGCTGAACCACCAATTCTACCGATACCGATACCGGCACCAATTACTACTAAACCTGCACCTACAATAGCTGGAATTTCCATAAATATATATAATTAAAAATTAAACATTCAAAACTTACTAATGGTCATCTTCAGGACCGTGATCTTCAACAGCAAAGCCAAAATAAAGGGCTGAAAGCATAGTGAAGATATATGCTTGTAATAAAGCAACTAACAATTCAATCATTGAAATAGCAAAGGATAACACAAATGTTAAACTACTACCAATCCAATTTTGAAAAACAAATATTAAACCTATCAAACTCATTAAAACAATGTGTCCTGCCATAATGTTTGCATATAAACGAATCATTAATGCAAAAGGTTTAATAATTACTCCTAATAATTCTATGGGAGCTAATATTATTTTCATTGGTACAGGTACGCCTGGCATCCAAAAAATGTGTTTCCAATAATTTGCGTTTCCAGAAAACTGTGTAATGATAAATGTGATAATTGCCAAGCCAAATGTTACCGCTATATTTCCGGTTACATTTACTCCTAATGGAGTTAACCCAAATAGGTTTAAAAACCAAATAAAGAAAAATATAGTTAATAAATATGGCATGTATTTTTTATATTTAGTTTCGCCAATATTTGGAATAGCTATCTCATCTCTTACATATAATATAATAGGTTCAAAAAATCTTCCTGCTCCTGTAACAATTGGTCCTTTCTTGAAGGATTTTGCCATTCCTGCAAATACCCAAAACATAAGAAGACCTGTGATTAACATCATTAATACACTTTTAGTGATTGAAAAATCTAGTGGTTTTTCGTTTTTTGGGTGATGATGTTCGTCTAAATTAATAGTTCCTTCAGCGTCTGTTTTATAAATTTTATTGTGAAAAAGCGTGTAGTAATTCCCATTGTTTTCTGCAACTTCTTCTCCGTGGTGAAACTTTGAGGAAGAGAACATTTGTAAACCATCTTCATTATCCCATAAAATTACTGGTAGGGGAAAGCCATAATGTTTACCTGTTTTGCTATCACTAAAGAAAGTAAAATCATGCGAGTCTAAAATATGATGATGAATACTCTCCTTGATCTTCTCTTTTAAACTTACTTCTTCTGGTGTACCCTCATGTTCTTCATTAACTTCGTTTTGAGCTCGCACATTTACGGCAAAAACTAAAAGGACAACGGTAAGTAATTTTACTAAATAATTGCTTTGCATAGTAAACAAATTATATTGGCTTTAAAAATCCGTGCAAAAATAGGGTTATTTCTTAAAAGAGAAAACTATTTATCCTCTTTTTTAATTCGCTTAAAAAATGTAGATATTACTGATTATTAAGCTGTTTGGAAAGGTAGATGACTTCTGCAATTAAACAGATTGCGTAAGGAATAAAAAAGGCTGCAAATTCGATGGTCTGCATCTCACCATCTGTTTTGTATATTGGGTAAAACACCAAAAAGAAAACCAAAAACTTCAACGCACTCCCTGCCATAAAAACAAATCCTGCTTGTGCCGAATTTTTATTTAATGTTTTTTCGACAATCACCAAAACCACTGCTGCTAAAAAATAATTTATCACATAGGAAAGGATTATTTGATTTCCGAAGAGGGAATAATCGGTAAACGAGTTAGCTAAAAGGTGAATTCCGAATGTAATTAGTAACAAAATTGCTAAGAATCCTAAAAACTTGAAACTTGAATTTTGCATATACCTATTTATTTAATCTATTGGTTTGTTGAAGCACTAAAAACAACGAAATTGCAACTCCTATTAATGTAAAAATAATTGTGTAAAGCTTTCCTTCAGGGTTGTAAGATTGATCCAACCAAACGCCACTTTTTACAAACAAATAAATAATAACACCCATTTGTATTCCAATTCCAGATAGAATTGCCCAGCGTTTAATACTGTTTTTGTCTTTAGAAGACATTCTATTAGGATTCGGCTTGTTGTGAAGGTTTGTTTATGATTGATCTTTGTTGACGATCGTACGGGTTGGGTTTATTTTTTTCCTGTTCGGTTTTTATTGAAAGCGATTCTTTTTTTGAGCCTTTCATTAAACAAGTTGCGTTAAAACTAGCTCCAGGTTCTACGGCTAATTTACCGATTACAACTTCGCCTTCTATTTGAGCTGTTGATTTTAAACTTAATGTTTCGGAAATAGCAATTATTCCTTTTATTTTACCTTCGACATCTGCATTTTTACAGGTTAAAGTTCCTATAATTTTTCCTGTTTTTCCAATAACAACTTTAGCGGGTGTTTTTACGTTCCCTTCAATAGTTCCATCAATCCTAAAATATCCATTGGAAGAAATGTCTCCTTTTAAAGTAGTTCCTTCGTTAATACGGTTTTGATTGGTTCTTTGAGTTTCGGGTAGTTCTTTATTTTTTTTATCTGAAAACATAATTTTATTTTTTAACCCTTTCTTCCTGGAGATTTTTTTCCGGATTTTGAGTTTGATTTTTGCCTTTCTCTATTTGAAGGTTTTTTGGGGTTTCTATTGTTCTTTTTCTTTGCTTCTTTTATGGCTTTGTTTTTCTTAATTTCTTTCTGTGATAGCTTACTTTTTTGTCTTCCTTTTCCGTTTGAAAAATCGGTAGTTAGGTATTCTTCAAGGTTTTTATGAATTTGGATTAATCTATAATTCATCGAGGAAATTTCAAAGAAGAAGTCTTTTACTTTATACTTTTTGTTTTCCGATAATATCTCTGCAAACCCTCTGGCTCCTAGCCTTGAATTAAGTCCGTGAATTACAACAAACACAGTATCTTGTACATAATAATCTACAGAAGTACTCATGTTGGTATATTTATAATCAGAGAGTGCTTTATCTAATTTTTTCTTTAATTTATTGGCGATTTCTCTGTCGGTTTTATTGAATCTATAAACTATTTTCCATCTATTACTAACGGTGTCTGAATAAAACTCCTTGTTAGCAATTTGCGGAATTAAATTACTGTATAAAGATTGTGCTTCTTTACCTTCTTTTGTATTTGGATAAGTAAGCCCTATGTAATTAATGGCTTTTTTATAAGCTTCAAAACCTTGTTGTCTTCCTAATGCATCTGCTTTTAAAAATTCGAATTTAGGTACAATTGGATTTCCAAAATAAGCTGTTATATATTTTTCGCAATTTTCTATTACGTATTGATAATTTGTTTTTTCAAACTCTGTATATAATTCTTTATACTTAAATTCTGGACTTGATTCATCGGTTGCTAAGATTGTATTAGGGTTTCTTAGTATTTCTGCATAGCGAGAATCTGGGTATCTTGTTAATATTTCATTTTTATATCTATCTGCCAACTCTTGGTTTCCAGTGGTTTGATAAATTTTAAACAAATTATATAATGAAGGTAACACCAATCGTTCTTCAGGATTAAAAGATAGTAAGGTTTCAAAACGATTAACTGCTAAATCGTATTCTTTAAATTTTTCTTTATAAATTCCTCCTAATTGGTAATAGGCAAAATCGCGTTCTTTGGTAATACTATCTATTACTGCGTCATCTGTAGGAATTAAGGCAACATAGGATTCTGGTTTGTAAATATCGCTCTCGGAAACACTTGCTATTACAGTCTCTTCTTCTAAATCTCCTATTTTACTTAACTTATCAGAAAGTCTCCAGTTATCTTCTAGTTTTCTGTTTCCCCATCTCTTTTTAAATTCTTGCTTTCCGTATGAAATGGTTGTGGAAGAATAAAAATAAAAAGTACCACCTGCACTGGGTCCTTTTCCTCCAATTCCAGAATTATTGTTTTTAAAGAACTCTTTGTTTTCAATTTCTTTATCTATTTTAACTTGTGCAATCGAGTCTTCAATTGCCTTTTGTTTTAGAGCTGAAGTATATTTGGTAAAATAGGCTAAGCGTTCGGTTTCATTCATATTAACCAAACCAAGGATACTGTCGTTTGCTATTGCGATGTCTTCATATTTAATTACATCGTCTAGGTTATCTCTTCTCTTTTTAATTCTTCTCCAAGGTCTTGAGTTCTCGGTAAGATTTGTTAATGTGCTATCGTAATAAGATCCTGCTAATTTATATTCGGCTTCATCAAAATATATTTCTGCTAAGGATTGGTAATTTACCGCTTGCATTTTTCGGTCGTCACGATAAGCATCAAGAGATTTGTTATAAAATTCTATGGCTAAATCTGTACTGTCTGTTTTTAAGTAATAATCTCCAATCTGGTTATAAATTTTATCCAGAAAAGGTCTGTTTTCTCTATCCTTTTCTAATTTGTAAAGCAGGTCTAGAAAAGCCACCCGATCTTCTTTTGTAAAATCGAAATTTTTGGCTTTTTCAATATATGCATTAATCATATAAATTCTTGGTGACTTTCTTTTTAGTGCAATTACTTTGTCGAAAGTTAGGTTTGCACTATCTATTTTTTCAAGCCTATCGTATAATTGTCCTGTAATATAAAGGTACCTTCCTTCTAACTCATGGTCTTTTACATTTTCAGAGGCTCTTTTAATATAAGGCAATGCTGCTTCTAAAGAATCTAGGTTGATATACGCTTGAGCAACGATTGCCGAAGCATCTGCGTAATCTTCTTTACTTATTTCTTGGAGTTTAAACATTTTTTTTAGATCCTCGATTGCAATCTCTTCATTATTTAAACGAATATTTGTTTTGGCTTTCCAAACTTTTGCAAGGTTTATGCTATTACAAGTAGGGTAGGTTTTTAAAATAAAATTAAATGCATCTAAGGCCTGAACAAAACGACTATCGTAATAACGTGCTTTACCAAGAAGAATAAAAGCTTCGTCTATTTGAGGATTGTTTTCTTTTCCGTCTATATAAATAGAATGTTTTTGAATTGCTTTAGTAGCTTTTTCTTCGGCTCTATTAAAATTTTGATTTTCAGTTTCGCCAGGTAGTCCTTTTTTGTTGTCCGAATCAAATCGTTCAACAGGAAGAATTTCCCAATAATCGTCTCTATAGGTTTGTGTAACTTGTTTTAGCCCTTCTTCAAAAGCAAGATTTCCATTATATAATGCATTGTATTCTGCAAATACTGCATGTGAATTTCGGCTTAAAAATGTATTTTTTTTACGAGAACAGGCTGCAAAAAGCAATACTGTAATAAAAAATAAAGTAACTTTAAATATCCCCTTCAAAATAATGATTTGTTTATTGTATAATAATGAAACTTAAAAGCTTCAACTTTAGTGTGTATTGTTCAAAATTAACGGTAAAAATACGTTTCTTTTTAAAATTTGAAAGAGTTATTAGTGTAAAAATTGAAAACATTATAAATTATTGATATTATAAATTTCAGTTAATAATAACTATTTGAAGTTTGTTCCATAAAAAACCTTTGTATTTTTGCCAAAATTTTTAGCAATGAGCAATATAAAAACAACCCTAACTATACTAGTAGATGAGGAAACCCATGTAATTGAAATGAAAGCAAAACAGTCGGTTTTAGAAGCGGCTTTAAAAAATGATATTGATGCTCCTTACTCTTGTCAAGGCGGAGTTTGTTCTACTTGTATTGCAAAAATTACCGAAGGCGAAGCTACCATGGCAAACAACCAAATTTTAACCGATGGCGAAATTGCTGAAGGATTAATATTAACTTGCCAAGCACATCCTACTACTCCTACTTTGGCTGTTGATTATGATGATGTTTAAAAATGACTTACGATACTAAGATGTATGATTTACGACTTGTTCTGTACTATTAAAATAAGCTTATCTATAATTTTTTGAGGTAAAATTGTTTTCATTGAATCCTCATAACCTTCTGGGAACTTATTTCCGTAAATTGAAGTTGGAAGCAAAGGATATTTTTCTCTATCGGAAACCAAGCTATTTTCTAAAGCATTCCCATAAGGTACAAAACCTGCAAACGGATGGGTAACTCCCCAAAGTGTAATTGTTGGAATCCCGTACATTGCTGCTAAATGTCCGTTACCACTATCCATTGAAAGCATAACATCGAGGTTGGAAATAAGTGCTAATTCTTCTGTGAAATTTAATTTTCCTGCTGCGTTTTTTACCGAAAGGAAATCTTTTTCAAAAATGTTTAATTGTTTAATTTCTTCTTTCCCTCCACCAAATAAAACGATATGAAATTTTTGAGTTTTGTCTAATCCTGAAATTACTTCCCGCATTAAATCTAACGGATACATTTTGCTTTTATAAGCTGCAAAAGGAGCAATACCAATTATTTTTTTTGATGTGGCACCAACTAGTTCTTGTAATTTCTTATTAAAATCTTTACGTAGTAAAGGTTTAAATTTTGATAAATCTAGTGAAAAACCTAACTTTTCAAAAACATCTGCATAGCGTTGATGCGTTGTTTTTAATTGTTTGAATATTTTATTGGTTTCTCTAGTAAGTGCTTTTTTTTCTGCTCTTCCCTTATTTACCGTTGCTGCTTTCTTTCCCGAAAACCACAGGCATTTAGTGATGATTTTTGAACGGATTACATTGTGTAAATCTGCAACAGCATCAATTCCTAAAGCTTTTGCTTCTTTTGATAGTTTTAAAATTCCTAAAAAACCTTTGTGTTTTCCTTCTACCTCAGCTTCTAAAAAATTTACATTTGGAAGGTCTTCAAAAAAAGGTTGAAAAAACTTTCGGGAAAGTACCGTTAACTTTACTTTGGGATAAGTTTCGGAAAACACCCGAAGTACAGGTACAGTCATGGCAACGTCTCCCATTGCTGAAAGGCGGATGACGAGTATGTGTTCGGGTTTTTTCAAAGGTATTAAATTAACCCTTACAGAGTTCAAAACTCTAGAAGGGTTTTAAGTAGTTGAGTATTATTTTTCACCACGAAGAACAGGGTTCAGCTCATCGTCGTTGTACATTTTCATTTGCTTGTACACTTTCATATATTTACTTCCTTCAGAAATGTCGTTTAATAATTGGTCGATAGCAGTACTTAAATCTACTCGTTGTTCTAGCAAAACATTTAGTTTTACTTGACAAGCGTTTCTGTGTTCTTCGGTGGCATTTTCGCGAGTTGCTTCCTCGTTCATATGATACACTTTTAAAGCTAAAATAGAAAGACGATCTACTCCCCAAGCTGGACTTTCGGTATTGATAGTAGCGTTTTGTTTTACAGTTACATTCTTGTATTTTTCTAAGAAATAACTGTCTATATATTCTACCATATCGGTTCGGTCTTGGTTAGAAGCATCTATTTGTCTTTTTAATGTCAATGCACTTACGGGATCGATATTTGGGTCGCGAATAATATCTTCGTAATGCCATTGTACCGTATCTATCCAGCATTTACGATACAATAAATGTTCTAAGTTTTGCAATTTAGCATCGTAAGGATTGCTAAAAGGTTGATCTACCGTATTTATGATGTGGTACTTATCGATTACTTCTTTAAAAATGGCGTTTGCTTTTTCTGAAAACATGGTGCTTGTAATTTTAGACACGAATTTCACTAATAATTTAGACGTGTTATTTATTATTTTATTTTTTTTCTAATATATGTAAATATTCAAAAGTATGATTGGCTTTATGATTTCTGCTCTCGGTTTTATCTGCTTTAAAACGTTGGTATTTGGTGGTTTCTAAATGGTAATTCCCAAATTGTTTCATTGCTTTTTTAACCGTTTCTTCCGACATTAATCCTTCGTTATTATAACTTAAAAAAATGTATTTGAATTGTGCGTTTTTCAGTAATTCAGTAAATGAATTAAGCACTTCTCCTTTTTTACAATAATCGCTTTTATAATAATCTCGCAAGCCTGTCACTCCCTTGGGTACAAAGGTATCATATTTTGCGATAGTATTTAGCAAATGGTAATTTGCACCATATTGCCTTGCGTTGTAGGGAGGATCGAGGTATAAAATATCGCCTTCAATTTTTTTAATTAAAGCATTGCTATCTTCCTGAAACACTTGATGTTTCCTTTTTGTTTGCTGAAAAGTTGCGGGTTTTATTTCTAATTTTTTTGCTGCCGAAGGTTTAATTTTTTTTAAATACGCTCCATAAACCGAAGCGGTGTTTGCTACCTTATCGGCACTTTCTAAAAGACTCGCTAACAAGAAAAAATATTGGTCTTCGTTTATGGTTGAAGCTTCTTTCCATTTTTTAATCTGAAGCCTTATTGCATCAATTTTTTGTCCGTTTTGAGAAGTAAAATAGTTTCTTCCTGCTTTTCCGTTTTCGGAATAATGCTGAAAAATAAATCCTTTTACTCCTTTTAAGTTATTGAGTTCTTCTAAAAGTTCTTCGGAAGGAATTGCTTTATAATTCCCAATATAATTTCTGTTTAAAACAAAGCTGTAATACTCTACATCGTTAGCGATTACTTGTTTTACTTGGGTTTTAAAATTTCTGCCCACAATACCTGTTCCTGCAAAAAGATCACAAAATGTTTTTTGAGAAAGGTCTTCGCCAACTACTTCTGAAACGGTTTCGGAAATAAAAGAGGAGAGTTTATGTTTGGAGCCTATGTAGTTCATTTTTCAATCCAAATTATATCGCTAAATGTTTCGGTTTGGTCTGTAAAAATAAACTTTTGTAATTGATGAGGAGTAAAATTTAAAACATAGTTTTTTATTTCTTTTTCTATTAATTTAAGTTCCGATTTTAGCTTCCAATGTGCTCCGTTTTTGCAGTAAACAACAATAAATAATCTGTTTTTAAAATGATGACGTTGTTGATTGCTTTGGTTTTTATATAGCCATTTAATTAATTCTCTTGGATTCTTTTTTGCATATTCAAAGGAATGATTAAATCCTTTGGGGAATACCGAAGTTTTATGGTCAAATGAAACTCCTTGTAAACAAAAATCTATCCATCTGTTTTTTGTGTTTTTTTCTGGTACAATTCCGTCGCAAGTACTAAAAACATGTTCTATTGCCATAGCAGACCAGAAGTTGTACCAACGATTAATTGCGTAATAAAACAGTTCTTTTTTGTCAAGGTTTTCCCTTTCTACAACTTTTGCCATTAATGGAATTAACGCTTCCCATTTGTTTGTATTATAAATAAAATTGGTGTATCCATCCCAAATATTATTTTGTTTGCGATACCATTTATAGGGATATTTTAAACGATTTTTTAGTTGATTTTCGATTTCTTCTAAATTCATTTTATAAAAAATAAATTAGAACTGGCAGTAAAACAGCAACCCATAATATAGCTTCTGAAATCCATCGTTTTTTAACGGTTTCAATATAATAAGTTGCAAAAATGGAGAGAGGAGCAAAAAGGAAAATAAATTCGCTTCCGTTTTTAATTGGAGAAATAACAATTATTAAAATTCCTATTAACAGAGTAAAGAAAAGCAATCTATTTTTTAATTTTTCCTTTAAAGGAATCATGGCACTTTTAAGTCTTTTTTGAATCATAGAAACTAAAAAAACAATTGTTATAAAAATTATCGAGATTGTTAATTGAGGTGATTTATATTCAGAAAAATCAAATCCAATGGTAGTATTCAACTCTAAAAACCATATAAACGAATTGTTTACAAATAAATAATAAACCGTTGTTAGCGTAAAAACAGATAAAAATCCTACGAAAGGAATTAGAATATACTTAAAATTTTTAGTGGCTTTTTGAAAAACTGCTATAAATAAAACCGCAAAAAAAAGGATGCTCCAAAAATTAAAAAGCGATGCGATAGAAATCCAAAGTGATGCATCTAGTATTTTCTTTTTGGTATTAATTTTAGAAGGTAAACTTAGTATTCTTCTTAAAGCTAATAGCAAAAAAACATTCGATAATACCATACTATATTCAACAAATACAGAAGGAAATATAACTAAAAAGGTACTAAATAATACTATAGAATAAGTATTGTTTTTAGTGAGTTTGTTTTTCTTATTAATAAAATTTAATAAAAAAAGAAGAAACAAATAAGTAAGTGTAAATAAAGATATTTGAAGTATGGTTGGAATACTAAAATCTATAATTCCTTTAAAAAACAAATAGGAGAAATATCCTAAAATTAGGTATGTGCTTACTAAAATAAAGTTGAAAGGTTTAGATTTACCAAAAAAACTTGTGAGCATACTTCTTAATTTATACTTTTGCTATCTTAAAATCATAAAGATATGACTTGGACAGGTTTTTTTAAAGGAATAGAATCTTTTTTTGTGGATTTTGCATTTGGTCCTTACGATGCATTAAGAAAAATAGACCCAACAAACTGGACATTAAGCAATGTGGTGTCTTGGATATTTTTAGCGGTGTTTTTTGTTTTGCTTTTTTATTGGTTAGGGCAACTTAAAAAGTTTAGCGTTAACGAACCTGAAGACGAAACGCTTACTTCGCAATCTTTTTTATAAATCGAAGCCAATATCACGACGATAATTCATCGTATCAAAATGTAGTTTTTCTATGTTTTGATACGATTTTTTTAGTGCCTTTTGGTAATCTTTATCTAAGGAAGTAATTGCTAAAACCCTTCCGCCATTGGTTAAAACCTCATCTTTTTTAAAGGTTGTACCTGCGTGAAAAACGATAGAATCTTTTACCTCTGAAATCCCCGAAATCGGCTTTCCTTTTTCATAGGCTTCTGGATAACCTCCCGAAACCAACATTACAGTTGCGGCAGCTCGCTCATCTATTTCTATTGAAACCTCATCCAATTTTTGAATGAAAGTCGCTTCAAATAAATCTACCAAATCTGTTTTAATTCTTGGTAGTACAACTTCGGTTTCTGGATCTCCCATTCGTACATTGTATTCAATTACCATAGGTTCGCTATTTACATTTATCAAACCTATAAATATAAAACCTTTATAATCTATGTTTTCTTTTTGAAGTCCGTTAACAGTAGGTTTTACAATTCGTTCTTCAATTTTTTTCATTAACACTTCATCTACAAATGGCACGGGAGAAATAGCTCCCATACCTCCCGTATTTAATCCTTTATCGCCTTCTCCAATTCGTTTATAATCTTTTGCTGTGGGTAATATTTTATAATTTTTACCGTCGGTTAATACGAAAACACTTAGTTCAATTCCGTCTAAAAACTCTTCAATTACAACGGTTTCACTTGCTACTCCAAATTTTGCGTTAGAGAGCATATTTTCCAGCTCTTGTTTTGCTTCGTTGATGTCTTCCAAAATCAAAACTCCTTTTCCTGCCGCTAATCCGTCAGCTTTTAAAACGTAAGGAGGTTTTAAGGTTTCTAAAAATTGTTTTCCTTCGGCTAAGGTTTCATTGGTAAAACTTTGGTAGGCAGCCGTTGGTATTTTATGGTCAATCATAAACTCTTTGGCTCGTTCTTTACTCCCTTCTAATAAAGCCCCTGCTTTTGAAGGACCAATCAACATCACATTTTTTAATTCTGAATTTGCCAAAAACTCATCGGCAATTCCATTAACCAAAGGGTCTTCTGGACCGACGATAACCATTTTTATTTGGTTTTCTAAAACACACTTCTTTATGGCTTCAAAATCGTTTACAGAAATTGAAACATTGGTTGCAATTTGGGAAGTTCCTGCGTTTCCGGGAGCAACAAAAAGTTGCTTGCATTTTTTACTTTCTGCAATTTTATATGCAAAGGTATGTTCACGACCTCCAGAACCTAAAATTAAAATATTCATAGCTTTGTGTTTAAAAACTATTGCAAAAATACAGTAATTTTAAGATTACAATTCGTTTAATTTGTAAATTGATGTCCTTAATAGTTAACGATTGAATTTATTTGAATTTACACTTAGAATGAACAACTTCCCGATGAAGGAGGCTAAAGAGCATTTGGCGAAAATTCAAGCAATTCCAGAAAGTGAGTATGAAGAGTACATTAAAAAACAACGTCTAGAAATTGTAGATTATCATTTAAAAAACAATCTATTTTATAAAAATTTTATTGAAAATGCTTCGGTTGAAAACTGGGAAGACATTCCGATACTAACAAAAAAAGATTTACAAATTCCTTTACAAGAAAGGCTTTCTAAAGGCTTTAAAATTAAAGATTGTTATATAAATAAAACTTCGGGTTCTAGCGGACATCCATTAATTTTTGCAAAAGATAAATATTGCCATGCCATGACTTGGGCAGAAATTATAAACCGTTTTGGTTGGTTTGGCATTGATTTTAACAGCTCGTATCAAGCTCGGTTTTATGGAATCCCTTTGGACTTTATCGGCAACAAAAAAGAACGAATAAAAGATTGGTTAAGCCGTCGGTTTCGGTTTCCAATTTTCGATTTATCGGAAGCTAAATTGGAGGCTTATTTTAAAATATTTCAGCAAAAAAAGTTTTATTACATTAATGGTTACACAAGTTCTATTGTTTTATTTGCTAAATATTTAAAAAGCAAGAATGTGGTGTTAACTAGTGTTTGTCCCTCCTTAAAGTATTGTGTAGTCACCAGCGAAATGCTTTTTGAAAAAGATAAAATTCTACTAGAAAAATGGTTGGAGGTTCCAATTATTAACGAATATGGAGCGGCAGAATTAGACCTTATTGCATTTACCAATCCACATGATGAGTTGATAGTAAATAGTGAAACCCTATTTGTGGAAATTTTAGATGAAACTAATCAACCTGTTTCAAATGGAAAAACAGGTAAAATTGTTATTACTTCCCTTTATAACAAGGCACAACCGTTTATTAGGTATGAAATTGGTGATATCGGAATCCTTTCAGAAAAAAGCACTTTTAAAACCCCTGTTTTAGAGAAATTAATTGGTCGTACTAACGATATTGCAAAACTCCCGAGTGGAAAAATTGTACCAGGACTTACCTTTTATTATGTTACTAAAAGTGTAATTGAGGACGACGAGAATGTAAAAGAATTCATTATTGAACAACACGAACTAACAGATTTTCATGTCATTTATGTTTCTGAAAGAGAATTAAATTCTGAAGAAATCTCTAAAATTAAAAAAGCATTAAGTAATTATTTGGAAGGTAATTTGAATTTAACATTTGAAAGAGTTGAAGTTCTTAACCGAAATAAAAGGGGGAAACTGAAACAGTTTGTATCAAAGTTAGAAAGTTAAACAAGTTATTCCCTATTTTTACTTTTTATAAAAGCTATTATGAAAATTACAATTATTGCAGGAGCTCGTCCTAATTTTATGAAAATTGCTCCTATTATACAAGCAATTCAGCAAAAACAAAATCAAGGTTTTTCTATAAATTTCAGGTTAGTGCATACAGGACAGCATTACGATAAAAATTTGAGTGATACTTTTTTTAAAGAATTAGAAATTCCAGAACCTCATAAAAATCTAAATGTCCATAGCGGAACTCAAGCGGAACAAACTGGGGCTATAATGGTTGGTTTTGAAAAAGAATTAAAAAAAAACCCAACCGATTTGGTGTTGGTTGTTGGTGATGTAACCTCGACTATGGCTTGTACCATAGTTGCAAAAAAGGCAGGAATTAAAGTTGCTCATATTGAAGCGGGGATTAGGTCTGGAGATTTAAAAATGCCTGAAGAAATTAACAGAATGGTAACCGATAGTATCACCGATTATTTTTATACTACTTCAAAAGAAGCTTCCCAAAAACTAATTCAGCTTGGAAATTCAAAAGAAAACATATTTTTTGTAGGAAATGTAATGATCGACACCCTTTTAAAAAACCTTCCGAAATTAATAAAACCAAAAGCTTGGAACGATTTATCTTTAAAAAATAACAATTATTATGTATTAACATTGCATCGCCCTTCCAATGTAGATTCTATGGATTCTTTTTCAGAATTATTACATCTTATAGTGAAAAAATCTAAGGATTTACCAATAATTTTTCCGGTGCATCCTCGTACTAAAAAAATATTGGAACAGTCCAAACTTACTTTTAAAAACCTCCATTATATTTCTCCACTAGGGTATTTATCATTCATTTATTTAGTGAAAAATGCAAAAGCTATATTAACAGATTCTGGTGGGATTACGGAGGAAGCATCTGTTTTAAATATTCCTTGTATTACTTTTAGAGACAGTACAGAACGTCCTGAAACTTGTAGTTTAGGAACGAATATTATTGTAGGCAATGATCCTATAAAAATTAATGAAGCATTTACTACTTTAGACCGAAACCAATGGAAAAAAGGACAAGAAATTCCGTTGTGGGATGGAAATGCAGCAAAAAGAATAGTTGCAAGTATTCTGAAAATATATGGAAAAGAGTAAGGAAATATTATTTATAACCAATTATTTTCCTCCTGAAAAAGGAGCTGCTTCCAATAGGGTTTTTTCTATGGTGGAAGGTTTTTCTGAAAACAATTATAAAGTTACTGTTGTTTGCCCATTACCTAATTATCCTCAAGGAAAAGTGTTTAAAAATTATAGAGGAAAACTATACAAAAACACGGAAGAATCGTTTGGAAAATTATATCGATTATGGTTGTGGCCTACCAAGTCTAGTAATAAATTTATTCGGCTTTTTTCAATGCTTTCTTTTTCGTTTAGTTTGACCTTATTTCTTCTGTTTAAAAAAACACCAAAATTAGTATTTATACAGTATTCTCCCGTTTTTGTTGGATTTACTTCGGTTTTTTGGGCAAAAAAATTAGGTAAAAAACTAATTCTAAATGTATCGGATTTATGGCCTTTGGCAGGATTGGAAATGGGTTTATTAAACAAAGGATTCTATTATAATATACTTACTAAAATGGAACGCTTTTGTTATAAAAAATCGAATTTAATTTTAGGACAATCTGAAGAAATTCTAAATCATATTAGAAAAAATAAAATAAATTCTCCTTTATTTTTATATAGAAATTATCCCGATTTTAATCCTCCGAATATTTCTGAAATAAAAACCGAAAAAACCGAAATTAAATTTGTTTATGCTGGTTTATTAGGCGTAGCACAAGGGCTTTTAAAAATTTGTAGAGAGATACGTTTTTCTGAAAAAGTTAGTCTTCATATTTATGGTACAGGTCCTGAGGCTGAAAAAATTAAAAACTTAAATAAGCCCCATATTTACTATTATGGAGAAATTGAAAGAGCACAACTTCATAAAGAATTGCAAAAATATGATATAGGTTTTGTGCCTTTAACTAATAGAATTTATGGTTCGGTACCTTCCAAAATTTTTGAATTGAGTAGGTTGGGACTGCCCTTACTTTATTTTGCAGGGGGCGAAGGCGAAAATGTGGTTTCAGAAAATAAATTGGGTTGGGTACTTCCTGTAAATGATATTAAAAAATTACAGTTTTTTATAAATGAATTTAGTAGTATTAAACTTAAAGAATTTCCGAAAGTTGTGGTTCAAAAAAATGCAGTGGAGAGCTTTCATTTTAAACAACAATTTTTAAAGTTAATTATGCAAATAGAAGAATTGCTTTAATATGCTTTTTCATCGCCACCTAGAGCGTTAAATATGGTTTTTAAAACAATTTTAACATCTAATAAAAGAGACCAATTTTCCAAATAAAAAATATCGTATTTTACTCTATTGGTAATAAAATTATCATCTTCTACTTCGCCTCTAAAACCACTAACTTGGGCCAAACCAGTAATTCCTGGTTTTATAAAATGACGTACCATAAATTTATCGATTTTTTCGGCATACATATGAGTATGACTTACCATATGAGGTCTAGGTCCTACAACAGACATATCTCCCATTAATACATTTATAAATTGTGGAAGTTCATCGATACTTGTTTTTCTAATAAATTTACCAATTTTGGTAACTCTTGGGTCTCCTTTTTTAATTTGGTGAATATGTGCTTCAGGGTTGGGACGCATAGATCTATATTTGTAACAATAAAATTCTTTATAGTCCAATCCATTTCTTTTTTGTTTAAAAAACACAGGTCCTTTAGATTCTAATTTTATTATTATTGCAATAATTGGGGTTAACCAAGATAATATACCAACAATTACAAATAATGAAAGAATAACATCAAATAACCTTTTTAAAAACTTATTTAAAGGGTTATCTATTGGTATTTTTCTTAAAGATAAAACAGGAATATAACCGTAATAA
>JALWUJ010000113.1 GCA_027080135.1 Flavobacteriaceae bacterium
ATGTTCGGAAATTTTCTCAATTAGCTTTAATTGTTCTTTAGATAATCTTTTGTAGTCCTTACCAAAAATATCTTTTAAACCCTGAACATTTTTTATAAGAATATTCTGATATTTAATAGCTGTTGGAATTACATGATTTCTTGCTATATCACCGAGTACTCTACCTTCAATTTGAATTCTCATAGCATATTCTTCAACTTTTATTTCATATCGAGCTTCAATTTCTACTTTATTCATTATATGAAGGTCTTCATATAATGATATAGTTTTTTCTGCAACTTTTGCTTTTAATGCGTCTGGCGTATTCTTGTTATTGCTTAGTCCGCGCTTTTTTGCTTCTTTTTCCCAAGCTTCACCATAACCGTCTCCTTCAAAACGAATACGTTTCGATTCTTTCACATATTCTCTTAATACATTAAAAATAGCATCGTCTTTCTTCATTTTCTTAGATTCTACAAGAGCATCTACACTTTTCTTAAATTCGATTAATTGCTTTGCAACAATCGAATTTAATACCGTCATTGGTGTTGCACAATTTGCTGTAGAACCAACGGCTCTAAATTCAAATTTATTTCCAGTAAAAGCAAAAGGAGAAGTTCTATTTCTATCAGTATTATCCAAAAGTATTTCTGGGATTTTACCAACAACATTTAATTTGAGTTCTGTTTTTTCTTCTGGAGATAATTTCCCGTTAGTTACTTTTTCTAATTCATCTAATGCTTTGGTAAGTTGCGAACCAATAAATACCGATATAATTGCTGGTGGTGCTTCGTTAGCTCCTAACCGATGATCATTATTTGCACTTGCAATGGAGGAACGCAATAACTCTTCATAATCATTAACTGCTTTTATGGTATTGATAAAAAAGGTTAAAAATTGAAGGTTACGCTTTGGTGTCTTTCCTGGACTTAAAAGGTTAACTCCAGTATTAGTACTTAATGACCAGTTATTGTGTTTTCCGCTTCCATTAATTCCTTTAAAAGGTTTTTCGTGAAATAAGACTTTTAGATTATGTCTGTCTGCTATTTTTCCCATTATGTCCATTAATAATGAGTTATGATCTACTGCAAGATTAGCTTCTTCAAAAATAGGAGCTAATTCGTACTGATTGGGTGCTACCTCATTATGACGTGTTTTTACAGGAATACCTAACAACATACATTCGGTTTCTAAATCGCGCATATAATCTAAAACTCGTGTTGGTATAGACCCAAAATAATGATCGTCTAATTGTTGTCCTTTTGCAGAAGTATGCCCTAATAAAGTTCTTCCTGTTAATAAAATATCGGGTCTAGATGTAGCCAATGCTTTGTCTATTAAAAAATATTCTTGTTCCCAACCTAAAGTTGCAATGGTTTTGGTAACATTTTTATCAAAATATTTTGCCACAGAAGTTGCCGCATTATCTAAGACTTGTAAGGATCTTAACAATGGTGTTTTATTATCTAAAGCTTCTCCTGTGTAAGCAACAAATACGGTTGGAATACAAAGTGTGGTTCCGTAAATAAAAGCTGGAGATGTTGGATCCCATGCCGTGTAACCTCTTGCTTCAAAGGTATTTCTAATTCCACCATTAGGGAAACTGGAGGCATCTGGTTCTTGCTGAACTAATTGTCCACCACCAAATTTTTCGATTGCTTGACCATCGCTTGTTGTTTCAAAAAAAGCATCATGCTTTTCGGCTGTTGTCCCTGTTAATGGTTGAAACCAATGTGTGTAATGAGTAGCTCCTTTTGATAATGCCCACTCTTTCATCCCAATTGATACCTGATTAGCAACCTTTCTGTCTATTTTGGTACCGTGCTGTATTGCATCCAACACACTGTTATATGCTTCCTTTGTAAGGTGTTGCCTCATAGAAGCATCGTTAAAAACATTTTGCCCAAATATGGCTGAACGACGTACCGATTCATCTACTTCTACTGTAGATCTGTTTAATGTTTTTTTAATTGCTTGAAATCTTAGAGTTGCCATAATAAAAATTTAATTTACACATTAATAAAGTGCAAAAATAACATTTTCATACAATGACCCCCTTAATTTTTACAATTATTTTTAAAATAAGTATTATTTTACATCAACACCCCCTAATTTTTTAAATGATTTTATGATTTAGTTGTAGTTTACAAATATCAACCCCATAAAAATAGTATAAGCAACAAAAAGAACAATACCTTTATATCGAGTTAAAACAAAACGTTTGGGAAGCAATGCTAAAGGAAATATTATTGCAGCAAAACCTATCATCCAAAGTACATCGTTTAAAACTAAATTCATTCCAGAATCTAAAACCGTAATAGGATGAATAAAGGCTGTAATACCTAAAACTGAAGCTATATTAAATATATTAGACCCAATAATATTGCCTACCAAAATAGCTTTTTCGTTTTTAATTGCTGCTACTACAGATGCTGCAAGTTCTGGGACACTTGTTCCAATAGCAATCATTGTAACAGCAATGGTTCTATTACTAACTTCAAAAAACTCTGCAACTCTAACTGCTCCTGTTACTAATAATTCGCTTCCTCCCCATAGAGCCCCTCCACCTATTAATAACCAAATTATAATTTTAAAGTTAGAAGCTATAGTTTCTGCAATGTCTGTACTATTTTGTAATAGTTTCTTAATTTTTCGGTTCTTGTTTGCTTTTCTTATGAGTATTAAAAGGTAAATAATTAAAATTAATAGCAAACCGATACCTTCTACTCTACTTATATCATCTCCAAAGAGCAATAAAAAATACAAGCCAATAGATAAAAGCATCATCACAGGCCAATTGAATTTATAAAAATCTCTATCCAAAAAAAGAGGTGAAATAATTGAAGTAACTCCCAAAACCAAACCAATGTTTGCTATGTTAGAACCAATTACATTTCCTAGTGCAATGTATGGATATCCGTCAAAAGCAGCTTTTACGCTTACAAATAATTCGGGAGCTGAGGTTGCAAACGAAACTACTGTAAGACCAATTACCATTTTTGAAAGGTGAAATTTTAAAGAAATTGCAACCGACGATCGCACTAAAAATTCTCCTCCAACTACCAATAATGCTAATCCTGCAAGGATATAAAATGCATCTAACATAAACTTAATTTATTTGTGTGCGAAGATACAATTTTATACAAAGTGACCTCTTTAAAATTCAAACCTGAATTTTCACATTTTATTAACGAAAACTATAATTTTAGTTAAATTACTACAAATTTAGTTGTATAACTATTTTTATAGTTATATGTTTGTAAAAAGGAATTATTGCCATATATAGACATGAAAAAATTAACCAATAAAGAAGAAGAAGTAATGCAAGTACTTTGGGAACTTGACAAATGTTTTGTAAAAGATATTGTTGCTAAACTTCCAGAAGGAAATCATTACAACACGGTTTCGACCATTGTTAGAAACCTAGAAGAAAAAGGGTATGTTTCATATCAAGCCTTCGGAAAAACACATCAATATTTTCCTATTATCACTAAAGAAGCTTATAGCAAACAATTTATGAGTATGGCGACGCAACGTTTTTTTAATAATAGTTATAAAAATATGGTTTCATTTTTTGCTAAAGAAGAAAAGATAAGTGCCAAAGAATTACGTGAGATTTTAGAATTAATCGAAAACAAAAAATAATATGGAACTTTTTATCTACCTTTTAAAATCGGCAGGTATCCTTACCTTATTCTATTTTGTTTACTTATTAGTTTTACAAAAGGATACTTTTTTTACAAGCAACCGACATTTTTTAATTGGAGGAATTATTGCTTCGCTCCTACTTCCGTTTGTAATTTTTACAAAAACAATTTATTTGAATGTTCCAGCAGCTAGTTTGCTTCAAAATAGTAATGTAATTATTGAAAATTCTTCAGATGCAAAACAACAGATTTCTTTTAATTGGGAAATGTTACTAATTTCAATTTATAGCATAGGAATCATTTTTATGAGTTTCCGGTTTATTTTTCAATTATTTTCAGTTTATAAAATTATCAATAAATACACTTCAACTAAAAAAAATGGTTATTGTTATATTAAGGTAAACGAAGATATTAGTCCGTTTTCATTTTTTAAATATATAGTTTATAATCCTAAAAATCACTCGAAAGATGAATTAAAAATAATCTTAAAACACGAACAATCTCACGCTTCGCAACTGCATTCTATCGATATAGTTTTATCCAATTTATTGTTAATTGTACAATGGATAAATCCTTTTGCTTGGTTTTATAAGAAAAGTATTCAGGAAAATTTAGAGTTTATTGCAGATAGTGAAACGGTTCAACGAGTTCCTTCAAAAACCCAGTATCAATTAACTTTATTAAAAGCTGTTTCATCCACAGCAACTCAGCCTATTTTGGCAAATAATTTTTATCAATCATTAATCAAAAAACGAATCATTATGTTACACAAAAATCAATCAGCAACAAAAAATCAATGGAAACTTTTATTAATCCTTCCGTTACTTGGAGTCTTTTTATGGAGTTTTAATATCGAGGAAGAAATTAAATACAACACTTATCCTGTTTCAGAAATTTCTGAAGTAGTTCCTACCGAAACCCCTTCCGTAGAAAAGGAAATGGATCTGCCTAAAGTTTCAGAAAAAACAAATTCTGAAAAAAGTGAGGTAATTAGTAATAAGGTAAGTACTAGAGTTATTTCAGGAAAAAAGATGGCCGATAAAATTACGGTATCTATTTCAAAAGAAACTACCGAAACAGAACTTACTAATCTAAAAAAACTTTTTAAAGAAAATTACAATGTGACTTTGACTTTCAACGGAATTAAACGAAACAGCAAGGGTGAAATTACTGCGATTAAAGTTAATATGAAATCTGAAAATTCCAATGCTAGTTTTAATCAGAAAAACGAGGACGGAATTAGTGAATTTAGTATTTCATACGATAAGGACAACGATGCTATAAGTATTGGTAACAGCAATTCGCAAAATTTACATTTGAGTTCGAAAGCTAACGGAAACAGTTATAAATATGAAGTTAAAGAAGATACCAACGGAAATGTAAGCACTTGGGTTACTAGCGATGGCAAACACAAAATGAAAAATAAAAGTAGCTACGTAATTCGCAATATTGATGAAGATAATGAAGGTGGAGAACAGAAAATCCACGTAATTTCTGGAGATGGAGGCGATGCTAATGTTTGGATTAGCAAGGGTCATGGAAATGCTCAAACGGTTACCGTTGAAAGTGATGAAGAATCTACTTTAACTGGAAATGTCTTTGTTTTAAGATCTGGTGGTAGCGATAACGATGAAGATTCTATTTTTGTGCAAAGTGGCGCTGAATCTAGAATTTTTGTTTCGGGAGATGATGATGGGAAAACATTGATATATATCAACGGAAAAAAATCTACCAAAGAGGACTTAAATAAATTAGATTCAAATTCTATTGAAAAAATTGAAGTTTTAAAAGGAGTTGAAGCTACTAAAAAATATGGAGAAGAAGCGAAAGATGGTGTTATTTTAATCACTACAAAGAAGAATTAATTACCAAAAGTCTTTTTTTAAAAAACTGTCTGTTTAAACGCTCTTGAAATTTCGGAGCAATTAAACAGACATTCTTTTTATTTGTATTTTTGAAATATGAATAAATCCTTTTTTAAAATACTAGCATTATTTAACAAAGCATTATTACCAAGTTTTACAAAACAAAAACTTGATCTAGCAAAAGCAAAAAGATGGCAAATGGCATTGTTTGGGTATCGACTTTGGGTTACAAAACGAGCTTTATAAAAGTTTAATATCAATACACATAATGAATCTATTTTAACAGAAGTTTAATTTCTTCAACATTTATTAATACAATCTTTGCTGAAACGTTAAAAAGAAATATATTTGCAGCCCGTAAACGGCCACGTGGCGCAACTGAATAGCGCACTTGATTACGGCTCAAGAGGTTGCAGGTTTGAATCCTGCCGTGGTCACTAAAATAGCAAGTTGTAAAAGGCTTGCTTTTTCTTTTTTATAAATTTGTTAAATAATCTCCGCACTTAAGTCTGCTTGTAGTAACAAAGTACAACGAGGTTTTAAATCGTCGTAAGAACCAGTTTTAACAGTACATTTTCCTTTGTAGTGGATGATAATAGAACATTGTTCTGCCTGCTCTGGAGTATGATCGCAAGCATAAATAAGGGTGTTTATAACGTGGTCAAACGTATTTACATCGTCGTTAAATACAACGATTTGGTGTTCTAGGTTTTCCTGAATAGCTACATCGGTTTCTTCTTGTATTTTTTCTTTGGTACTCATTTAATTCGACTTTTATGGTCAACCTACATCAGGGACGTACAACTAGTCTTAGGTCGTATGTCGTAAATCCTATTTCATTTAATAAACTTAGAAGCAACCCAATTATTGCGTTCTTTATTTTCAACGAATTTTAAGTTAAATTTATTACAAGTTTCGATAATTAATTTTAAATCTTCTTTGTAAAATCCACTTAAATAAAGCTCTCCATTTTTCTCAAGGCTTTCGCTATATGTTTTCATATCTTGAAGTAAAATATTACGATTGATATTCGCAATAAACACATCGTATTTTCGCTTTCCTAAAAATGAAGCGTCTCCTTGAAATACTGAAATTTTATGACAGTCGTTACGCTCTACATTTTCGATGGAATTTTCAAAACACCACTGGTCAACATCAACAGCATCAATTTTTGAAGCACCTTTCATTTCGGTTAAAATAGCTAAAACAGCTGTTCCGCAACCCATATCCATTACTGATTTTCCTTCCAAATTACTTTCCAAAATAAACTGAAGCATCATAAAAGTAGTTTCATGATGTCCAGTACCGAAGGACATTTTGGGTTCAATTATAATTTCATATTTTACATTAAAAGGTTTATGAAACGGAGCTCGCAAAGCACATTCGTCATTTACTTTAATCGGGTTGAAATTCTTTTCCCATTCAGAGTTCCAATTTACTTGAGGAATTTCAGTTTCAATATACTCTATTTTAAACTCATTTGAATTTAATATCTGAATAGCTTTTACCTCATCTTCAACCCATTCTTCTTTCCGAATATAGGCTTTTACACCTGTTTCAGTTTCTATAAAACTTTCAAAATTTACTTCTCCTAATTGAGCTATTAATATATCGGATGCGGGTTGAAGCGGTGAAATTGTAAAATGATATTCTATATATATATTTGACATTAAAATGTTTCTTAAAATTTGAACAAAGGTAGTTAAATTGTCTTTTGATTCTAATTTCATTATTTAATGTATCATTTTAAAATCGGGCTAAATCCCATTAATTTGAATTAAATTTGCTGTTGTAAAAAATAAAATTTATTGAGTACATCACAAAAAGTTATTTCTACTAAAGAAAATCTTCAAGTAATTTATGAAGACAATCATATTATTGTTGTAAACAAACGTGTTGGCGATATTGTACAAGGTGATAAAACGGGTGACCTTCCTCTTTCGGAAGTAGTAAAACAATACATTTCAGAAAAATACCACAAACCAGGAGCAGTTTTTTTAGGTGTGGTTCATCGTTTGGACAGGCCTACTAGTGGTATTGTAGTTTTTGCAAAGACTTCTAAGGCTCTAAAGAGGCTCAATAAATTATTTTCTGAACGAAAAACACAAAAAACCTATTGGGCAATTGTAAAGTGTAATCCTCTAAAAAAAGAAGACACATTAGTACATTTTTTAAAACGAAACCCAAAACAAAACAAATCTTACGCCCATAAAAACGAAATCCCCGATAGCAAAAAAGCTATTTTAGACTATCGTGTAATAAAAAAACTAAACAGATACACTTTATTGGAAATAGATTTAAAAACTGGACGACATCATCAAATACGTTCGCAACTTTCTGCTATAGGTTGTCCGATAAAAGGAGATTTGAAATATGGTTTTGACAGAAGTAATAAGGACGGCGGAATACATTTACACGCTCGGCGACTTACTTTTATTCATCCAGTAAAAAAAGAGGAGTTGATTTTGGTAGCCAAGACTCCTAGTGACCCTGTTTGGAATGCTTATTTGTAAGATTTTTAGACTTAAGTGTTTTTACAAACTAAACTAAAACCTTCCAAATTAATTATCCCTTTAGGGTTGAAGTAATATCAATTTCTAAATCCAATACTGGTTTAAATTATCACCCAGTTTATAAAAAAACCGCTTTATAACAGTTGCTTTTCTATAGCAATTTTAATCATCCCAACGCTGTTTTTTGCTCCGAGTTTGCTCATTAAATTCATACGGTGGGTTTCGACAGTTTTAGGGCTTATAAAAAGTTTTTCTGAAATTTCCTGAGTGGTTAACTCCTCAGAAATGGCTTGTAACACTTCTTTCTCTCTTCGGGTAAGTTTTATGTTTAAAGAGTTGGAAGGTGCTTTACCAATAGCTTGGTTTAATAATTTTTTCTGAATGTCTTTTTGTAAATATTGTTCTCCAGACAGTACCGTTTTTATGGCTTCTATTAATTCGGTTTTATCGGTGTTTTTTAATAAATACCCGTGTGCTCCATTGTTAATGATTCGTTTTACAAAAGAACCTTCATCAAAATTGGTAAGTGCTATAATTTTTAAATTGGGATGAGTTTTTACTAATTTTTTACAAAGATCAATTCCGTTGATATCGGGGAGATTAATATCCAACAGCAATACATCTGGCTGATCGTTTTCTAATTTAGCCATTGTTTCGCTGGCGTCTTTATAAGTGCCCACTACTTTTATTTTTGCAGTATCCGAAAGCATGGTTTCAATGCCTTTTAACACCATTTCGTGGTCGTCTGTGATGGCTATTCTAGTTGTCATTTAGTTTTTGAGTATCTATTTCTACGGTGGTGGAAGTTCCATGTTTGTTTGAGACTATATCGATGCTTGCTTGTAAATATTCGATTCTAGATTCGATGTTTTTTAAGCCAATTCCTTTTGTTTGAATATTGTTGGTGTTGAAACCTTTTCCGTTATCTTCCACTGTAATCTGTATGTTTTTATCTCGGCAACTCATCTGAACATTAATCTCACTTGCCGAAGCGTGTTTGATGCTATTTGAAACCAATTCTTGTATGATTCTAAAAATATTTACTTCCGCTTTTTTTGAAATGGAAATCGATTCTCCCAAATACTGAAATATAATAGGAACTGGTTGTACGGCATCCAAACCAGAGCAATAATCTTGTATGGCTTCAATAAGGTTAAAATTTTCTAAGGAAGGTGGCACCAAGTTATGAGAAATGGCACGAACCTGACTGCAAGAAGAATCTATCATTGCAATTGCTTCATTTATCACCTTATTATTCATTTCTGAAAGCGAAGAAAGCTTATACTTTATCGCCGACAAATCACCATTCACACCATCGTGAAGCTCTTTTGCTATTCGGAAGCGTTCTTTCTCCTCACCTTCCATTAACGATTCTAAAGTTTTAATTTGATGTTCTCTTTTTAAAGAAATTATTTCTTGGTTTTTACGTTTTTGTCGTTGCTGAAAAACAAACCATATTAAAATAGATATAATAAATAAAAATATTGAAATTCCAATCATAAAATTAGATTGGTTCAATTTTTTTTGAAGTTCCTTTTCGGTTTTTTCAATAACTAATTGCTGTTGTAATATTTCTTTATCTTTTTTTTGGGTGTTGTATTGAATTTCTAAAAGGTTTATATTCTTTATATTTTCTTTATTAAAAATACTATCTTTAAATACTGAGTATTTTTTATAGTGATAAAGTGCTTTTTTGGATTTACCTAATTTCTCAAATAATGTGTATGACTGGAAATGATATTCTTTATTAATCTCATTTGAAGATGTTAAATAATCACTAGCTTCTTTTAAATAAAATTCACTTTTATTATAATCACCTAACAATAAATATGTAGCACTAATTTTTATTAATGTTCTTGTAATATTTGCAGTAAAATTATTTGCTAATTGTAAATTATATGATTTAAAATAATGTTTTAATGCTTTTTTATATTGCTGTTTTTCAAAATATAAAGATCCAATATCCATATTATTTATGGCAATTCCCCAATTATTTTTTGTTTTAATATCAATTTCTAAAGTTTTATTGAAAAACTCTAAAGCTTTATCATAGTTTTTTTGTTCTGCATAAACTGAACCCAAGCTATTATAGACATTTGCTAAATTTTCTAAATCATTCGATTTTTTATGTATAATTACAGCCTTTTGATAGTTTTCAATTGCTTGGGGATATTTTTTTAAATTTTTATATACTATACCTATACTATTTAAAGTAAAACCTATACTGGTTGAATCTTCTAAAGCTTCGTAAATAAGTAGCGTTTTATAATACTCTTTTAAACTGTTTTCGTAATCTCCTTGCAAACTATATACAACACCTTTTTGATATTGACTATTAGCAACATTAAGTGAGTCCTGTTGTGATACAACATAACTTAGATATTTATTCATATAATTTAGAGACGCAATAAAATCACCAGAGACCCGGTATAAAACACCATATTTATAATTACATAGTGCAATTCCATTTTTGTCTTTTATAGAAGTAAATAATACCAATGAAGTATCTAAATGAGCCTTAGCAACAGAAATATCATTATTAATAAAAAACCACGCTAACTTATTATGAGCTTCTGCTTTATTAGATATTTCTGTAGTTGAATTAATTACATTATACAGACTATCTATATTAGATTGTCCTAAAAAAGAATAACTTATAAATAAATATAAAATGACACTAATTATTTTCTTCAAAAGTATATGTTTAAATTATGCTTGAAATGTAATGAATATTTACTTTTTATTTAATGCTAATTTTATATTTTGAATTTCTTGTTTTAAGGCATTAATTTCTTGCTGCTGTTTATCAATGATTTCTTGTTGTTCTTGAACAGCTTTTACAAGAGGTACTACAAACTCTGCATAACGTAATCCATAATGACTTTGGCTATTTATTGGTTTTTCAATTCCGTGAAAATTAAATCCTAATTCGTTTGCAGCTGTTTCTACTTCTTGTGCTATAAAACCTATTTGAACTTCATTCTGTTTTGTTCTTTCAGCATCTTTTAATCGTAAGCTATCTGGTGTTTTATTAAATCTTGCAATAGCATCCATATCTAAATTATAGGTTACAGGGCGTAATTTTTTAATAAATTCTAAACCTTTTACATTTTCTTTTACATTGGTTTTAAATCTTCCATCAGATACATTGGTCCAATTTGCATAACCTCCAATTGTTGTAATAGTACTATTACCAATTCTTGCACGATTTGAAAAGTTTACAGAGGAATTATACCCAATAGCAATTGTATTTATAAAATTGGTTGATTGTGATGCATTATAACCAACTGCAACATTATTATATCCGCTTATATTACTATAAAGAGCCCTATACCCAACTGCTATATTATTACTTCCAGAAGTATTTGAGTAAAGTGATGAGTGTCCATTAGCTGTATTGTTATCTCCTGTTAAATTATTTAATAGTGAAAAAGATCCATTAGCCGTATTATATTCCCCAAAAGTATTACTAAATAGTGATTGATATCCAATACCAATATTATAATCTGAAGTTGCACTTGCATACAACGATTCATAACCAATAGCTACATTACCACTCCCTATAGTATTATTCATTAATGATTCGTATCCAATTGCTACAATATTTGTACCGCTGGAATTATATCGTAAAGATCTAAAACCGTTTGCAACATTATAACTTCCTGTATTATTTGTTATCATAGATTCATATCCTGTAGAAGTATTTCTTATTCCAATGGTATTATTATATAAGGAACGATAACCTATAGCACTATTACTATGACCATTTGAATTTGTATAAAGTGATTCATAACCAAAAGCTGTGTTATTATTTCCCGTTGAATTTGTACGTAATGATTGGTAACCAGAAGCAGTATTATTACTGCCAGTAGTATTATATCTAAGTGATAAAAAACCTACTCCAACATTCCTATTGTCTGTGCCATTATCACTTGAACCAGCATAGAGTCCTAAAAAAACTGAGGATCCATTCTCTGTTCCATCATTATCTGACTTTCCGTCTACTAAATCATTAATTCTCTGAACTCCAACATTTAAATTATTTGTCCAATAAGCAGCACCACTACCATCAGTAACCATTACTTGGTTTGCACTACCATCTAAAGTAGGAAAAACATAACCAGTTGTAGATGGGTTTCCTACTTGTAATGCACCATTTACTCGAAGAGTATTTGTATTAAACTCTCCATAAATTAGAGGTGAAGAAGTAGAAGAATTATCAATATACAATCTATCACTATTGGTTTCGTAATAACCCGATTGATATCCTATAAATACGCTTCCACTTTTTGTGTCCATTCCATATGCTCCTGCCTGTTGACCCAAAAATACATTATTACTACCATTTACACTTCCACCAGCTCCATAACCAAACGCTACATTATTACTACCGGTAGTATTATTATAAAGAGAAAAAGATCCGCTTGCAACATTATTACTTCCTGTATTATTATATAGGGCTTGATAACCAGAAGCTGTATTATGATTTCCAGAAATATTAAATCTTAAAGATTGGTACCCTAAAGCCGAGTTATAATTTCCTGTTGTATTAGAGTTTAATGAAACTTGGCCTATTGCTACATTTCTTATTCCTTCTGTATTACTTCTTAATGATAAATAACCCATTGCAACATTATCTGACCCTAAGGTATTAGAATAAAGTGATTCAAATCCAGATGCTGTATTATTTGCTCCTGTGTTATTACTGAAAAGCGATTGATAACCAATACCAACATTTCTATTGTCGCTACTATCATCACTTAAACCAGCGTTTACACCAAAAAAGACTGAAGATCCATTATTTGTTCCATCATTATCAGATTTACCGTCTATAAGGTCATTTATTTTTTCAACAATTGCTCCCGATGCTCCAGAAACTGAGATCCAACTCGTGGTTCCATTATCCCAATAATAAAATCCTTTTGTTACACTTCCGTTTCCAGTAGCATATACCAACATTCCATCTTGTGAAGCTGTAGGATTAATAACAGGGTATTCTTCTATCTTCGGAATTAATATTCCGTCTGTATTTGCTGGTGTTAGTTCGTTTGAAGATTTAATGTCAAGTGAAGCATTAGGACTGGTTGTCCCAATGCCCACTTGAGAAATTATTTGAATTGTAGGTAAAAAGGCAAAAAAAAGGAATACTATTATTTTTGAGAGTTTCATAATAATATATTTATAATTTTTTAACTGATTGCAAGCTAAGTCCTCAAAACAAAAATTATGTAAGGGTATTCTCTGAAATAAAAAACTCGGGGAATACCCCGAGTTTTTAAAATTTATTTTAGAATGTTTAAAAGAAATTAAAAAGCATTTACAATTGCCATAAAACTTTCTGCATTTAAAGCCGCACCACCTATTAATCCTCCGTCAACATCTGGATTGCTAAATATTTCTTTTGCATTTGCTGGTTTTACAGATCCTCCATAAAGTATAGAAACATTTTCTGAAACAATATCGTTGTAGTTTGAATTAACCAAACCGCGAATAAATTTGTGCATTTCTTGTGCTTGTTCTGGTGAAGCTGTTTCACCAGTACCAATCGCCCAAACAGGTTCGTAAGCTAAAACAATATTTTTCCAAGCTTCTGTTTCTAAATGAAACAAGACATTTTTAATTTGTCCTTCAACAATATTAAAATGATTTTCGCTTTTACGGTCTTCTAATTGTTCACCAAAACAGAAAACAACTCGCATATTATTTTCTAAAGCCGCCTCAACTTTTTGTTTTAGTATTTCGTCAGTTTCATTAAAATATTCACGACGTTCACTATGTCCTAAAATCACGGTAGTTACTCCGACGCTTTTTAGCATAGAAGCAGAAATTTCACCCGTATAAGCACCGTTTTCTGCAAAATGCATATTCTGTGCAATTACTTCAATGTTACAGTCTTTTAATAATTTTGAAGCTTCTAATAAATTAGTAAACGTAGGTGCTATCATCACCTCAGCTTCGGATGTTTTTACCTGATTTTCTAATTCTGAAATCAACGTTTTGGTCGCTGCCAAATCATTGTTCATTTTCCAGTTTCCTGCTACTATATTTTTTCTCATAATATACCTGTATTTCGACTCCGCTCTATATATGTTACAACGGGTATCTTTTTTAATTAATCTTTTTTACCACAAAGCTCACAAAGTATTTTCACAAAGTTCACTAAGTTTTACTAATTGTCAAAAACCAAAAATCAGACTGAAGACTGAAGGCTTAGAGCTGCTAACTAGCTCCTAATCTTCGGATCCAACCATCCATAAATTACATCTACAAAAATATTAATTATTATAAATAAAGAAGCAATTACAATTACTGCTCCCATAATTACGGGCAAATCTAAAGTATTTAATGCATTCACTATTTCTTTTCCCAGTCCATTCCAACCAAAAATATATTCTACAAAAACGGCTCCTGCCAACATCGACGCAAACCATCCCGAAATTGCCGTTACTACCGGATTCATTGCATTTTTTAAAGCGTGTTTTCTGATGATGGTAAAGAGTTTTAAGCCTTTTGCTTTTGCGGTTCTTATGTAATCGGTGGACATTACTTCTAATAATGAATTTCGCATTAACTGACTCACAACTGCCAAAGGCCGAATTCCTAAAACGATGGCTGGAAGGATTAAATTTTTCCATTGAATGTACTTGCCTTCGCCAAAATCATCTACCTCATACAAGCTCCCAGTCATATTTAAACCTGTGTATTCGTGTAATAAAAACCCGAATAACCAAGCAAAAATAATCGCACTAAAAAACGACGGAACACTCATTCCAAAAGTGCTTATTAACTGAATTAATTTATCCAACCAACTGTCTTTATACATTGCCGAAACAATCCCGAGCAAAACTCCTAATATCATCGCGATGATAATTGCCGAAACTGCCAACACAAAAGTATTGGGCAATGTTTCAGAAATAACTGAGCTTACTTTTTTTCCGTTCTTTTGAAAGGATTCTCGTAAATAAGGTGCTTTTAAAACAACGGTTGTTTCTCCAACAGTAAACAGCTGAGTGGCATTATATTTTTTTTCGGAAAGAAAGGTATAATCATCTTCATTGCTACTATGAAAAGACAAAGGTGACAAATCGTTTAAATAATACAAATACTGTTTACTTAAAGGCTGGTCGAAACCGTATTTCTTTTTAACAATAGCGACTTGTTCGGCGGTTTCATTTTGACCTAACATCATACGTGCAGGATCTCCTGGAAGTATATTAAACAATAAAAATATTACAGTGATTACTCCAAAAAGTGTCAAGAAAGCATAACCAATTTTCTGAAGAAGATAACTGAGCATTTATTGTTTTTTTAGTTCTTCAATTTCCTCTAAAGTGTAGGCTTTATATTCAAAATCATCTCCGTACAAAAGTTTTGCGTATTCTTCAATAGTATCTTCATAACCAACTTCTTGACGCCTTTTATTTACATTTTCTGAATCTTTAATCGGCCAAATAATATTTATTGGAGTTCCTGAACTATTTCGGATTGTAGAACCCTGCGTTCCATAAATTTGCTCTTCATTATTATACATTAACATTCTATCTTGCATCATTGCATAATAGGTTTTATCCAATTC
>JALWUJ010000114.1 GCA_027080135.1 Flavobacteriaceae bacterium
AAACCAACTAAATCAATCATACGAGTTGCAGCTGCATTATTAGATTTGCTAATCATTAAACGCAAATCTTTTTTAACGGTTTCTGTTTCTTCAATTTCGCCATTTTCAATCGCATGCATCACTGCGTACAATACTGCAATTTTTGGTAAACTAGCAGCATACATCATATGTTGTTCGTTTAATCCAGCAAATTTTACATGATTACTATCTGAAAGATCAACAATACCAATCGCCATTTTTTTATTTTCGACTAGCTTTTTCCAAGTTGGGTTTTTATATATTTCTTCTTTTAAAAGAATTTTTAGTTCAGAACATTCAATATCAGTAATTGCTGGAATCTTTCCTGAAGTGCTAACAGGAAGTGATTGCTGTGCTGAAACATCTAATAATGTCACTAAGAAAAATACAAAAAGTAAAAGGTGATTCATTTATATTAAAATTTGAAAGAGGCTGTAAAATTAGCTTTTATTAATTGAAATGATAAAATACTTTATTTTTTTATCTTTTCTTTAACTTCAAAGGAAGGTGAACCACACTTTTAGTTTCAAAAAAATCTTCTTTAAAAAAAACATTCAAAGGGTAAATAGTTGCTTTCGGAAAACTAAAAAGTTCTTCGGTTAAATCGCCTCCTTTTAAATAAAGGATTCCGTTTTTAAGTTCGTGCTTGCTCTTTTTTTCTACGGAATTTTTTACCCAACGAACAAAAGTTTCCATCTGTGCTACTGCCCTACTTATAATAAAATCGTATTTTTCATTGACAGATTCAACGCGTGCATTGGTTGCTTTTATGTTTTTCAAGTCCAATCCTTCTACCACTTCTTTTACCACTTTAATTTTTTTTCCGATGCTATCAACTAAATGAAAACGTGTTTCAGGAAAAAGAATCGCTAAGGGAATTCCGGGAAAACCTCCACCTGTTCCAACATCCATCACTTTAGTATTTGGAAGAAATTCTATCACTTTAGCAATTCCTAATGAATGTAAAACGTGTCTCAAATATAATTCGTCTATATCTTTTCGAGACACGACATTTATTTTTAAATTCCAATCTTGATACAATTCTTGTAACTGTTCAAACTGTGAGATTTGTGTTTCGGTTAAATTCGGAAAGTAATTAAGTAGTAATTTCATGTGTCTATACTATTTTACAAAAGTAATCCTTCTAAGTTAAAAATAACACAAAGAATTACACGTTATCCATTAAAGATGCGTAATTTTGCAACTTAATTTTTTAAGGTAAATTTTTATTAAATTTATCCCCATTATAATTTAATTATTGTGAGCCATAAACAAGTAACATTCTCAAGAACAGACTCTACACATTTTTTTAAAACATTAAACAAACGTGTAAATCAGTATTTTAAAGATAATAAGGTAGTAAAAACAGGTAACTGGAAATTATATTCCAAAGCCATTGTCATGTTTTCTCTTTTCTTTATTCCCCTAGTTTTAATTTTAACCGTTGATATGCCTCAATGGGCGATGTTATTACTAACAGTTGTTATAGGTATTGGAATGGCAGGAGTTGGTATGAACGTCATGCACGACAGTAATCACGACTCATTTTCTAGTAAAAAATGGGTAAATAAACTTATGGGAAGCAGTATCTACATTCTTGCAGGAAATGTATATAATTGGAAAGTACAACACAATGTTCTGCATCATACTTTTACCAATATTCAGGGACAAGATGAAGACATAGATGCTGGAAGAATCATTCGTTTTTCAAAACATTCTAAATGGTTTAATATTCATAAATTTCAGAAATATTATTCGTTTGCATTGTATGGTTTATTAACTATAAACTGGGCAATTACTACCGATTTTAAACAAATGCATAGTTATTTAAAACGTAAATTATCCTATGGTAAATTTCCTAACCCAGTTACTGAATGGACTAAATTAGTAATCTCTAAAATAATTTATTATTCTGTTTGGATAGTATTGCCAATTTTAGTGTTGAATATAGTTTGGTGGAAAGTTTTAATTGGCTTTTTTGTAATGCATTATACAGCAGGAATTATTTTAAGTGTCGTTTTCCAATTAGCACACGTAGTACCAAAAACCGAAATGCCTTTACCAGACGAAAATGGAAACATGAAACATACATGGGCGGTTCATCAATTTTATACAACTGCAAATTTTGCCCCTACCAACAAGTTTGTTTCTTGGTACACGGGTGGTCTAAATCATCAAGTAGAACACCATGTTTTTCCTCATATATCTCATATCCATTACGGAAAAATTGCAAAAATCGTAAAAGAAACTGCATTGGAATTCAACTTGCCGTACAACGAGTACAAGACGATGCGAAGAGCAATTATCGAACATTTTAATCAACTAAAAGTATTAGGTGAACAACCTGTAGTAGCTCCATAAAATATGAATCCAAAACTTTCTAACCGAATTAATGCCATGGCAACTTCTGCCACTTTAGCAATGGCTGCAAAAGCCAGAGAATTAAAAAACGAAGGTAAAGACATTATAGGTTTAAGTCTTGGAGAACCCGATTTTAATGTTCCTGAATTTGTAAAAGAAGCAGCAATTAAAGCTGTGAATGAAAACTACCACTCCTACACTCCTGTTGATGGTTATGCCGATTTAAAACAAGCAATAATTACAAAATTTAAACGAGACAATCACTTAACTTATACTCCCAATCAGATTGTAGTTTCTACCGGCGCAAAGCAGTCTTTAGCAAATTTGGCAATGGTGCTTTTAAACGAAGGAGACGAAGTATTACTTCCTGCTCCATATTGGGTAAGTTATAGCGATATTAGCAAATTAGCTGGTGGCGTTCCTGTGGAGATTCCTACTTCTATCAATTCAGATTTTAAAATTACTCCTGAAAGCTTAGAAGCTGCCATTACACCTAAAACAAAAATGATGATTTACAGCTCTCCTTGCAATCCAAGTGGATCTGTTTATTCAATAGAAGAACTTCGTGCTTTAGCAGATGTTTTGGTAAACTATCCAGATATTATCGTGATTAGTGACGAAATTTACGAGCATATCAATTTTACCGAAATCCACGCCTCTATGGCAACTTTCGAAGATATGAAAAATCGTACTGTGGTGGTAAATGGTGTTTCAAAAGCCTACTCAATGACTGGCTGGAGAATAGGATATATTGGTGCTCCAGAATGGATTGCTCGTGCTTGTAACAAGATGCAAGGACAAATTACCAGTGGTGCTAATTGTATCGCTCAACGTGCTACAATTACGGCTTTGGAAAACTCTCCTTCTAAAATTCAATTTATGGTAGATGCGTTTAAAAAACGTCGTACTTTAATTTTGGATTTACTTGCTGAAATCCCTGGTTTTAAAACCAATATTCCACAAGGAGCTTTTTATGTTTTTCCAGATATTTCTTATTACTTCGGAAAGACATTAAACGGCACTATCATTCATAATGCTTCCGATTTCTCATTGTATTTACTAGAAAAAGCTCATGTGGCAACCGTAACAGGTGAAGCATTTGGAGACCCAAATTGCATTCGTATTTCTTATGCAGCTTCCGAAGAAAATATTGTGGATGCTCTTCAACGTATCAAGGTTGCACTTGTATAATTTTTGTAGCACATTTTATATCTTTCAAAATTGTCATTTTATAAAAAAAAAGCATATAAATATAACCTATCTATTTTAATACATTCCTGCATACCAAATTGCAAAAAATATGTAGTTTTGCAGCCGTTATGACAATAGACAAAAAAGTAACACCTTATAAAGATTCTACCCTTAATAAAAAGGAGCAAGTAGAAAAAATGTTCGATACCATTTCTGGTAATTACGATGGTTTAAACCGTGTTATCTCTTTTGGAACCGATATAAAATGGCGTAAAAAGGTTTTGGCTATGGTTATAAATCACAACCCAAAAACCATTTTAGACATCGCTACAGGAACGGGTGATTTAGCTATTAAATTTGCTGAAAACACTTCAGCTTCAAAAATAATAGGGTTGGATTTATCTGAAGGAATGTTAGATGTTGCCAGAAAAAAAATTTCTGAAACCAAATTAGAAAATAAAGTTGATTTTGTTAAAGGAGATTCTGAAACCCTGCCTTTTGAAGATAATTCGTTTAATGTTATCACTGTTTCATTTGGAATTCGAAATTTTGAAAATTTAGAAAAAGGCCTTTCAGAAATCTTGCGAGTATTGAAACCTAAAGGATTGTTTGTAATTTTAGAAACTTCAATCCCTACTAAATTTCCTTTTAAACAAGGGTATCAATTTCATTCAAAAGTACTACTACCTATCATTGGGAAACTCTTTTCTAAAGACAAAGATGCATACAGTTATTTAAGCGAAAGTGCGGCAGCTTTTCCTTATGGAGAGAAGCTCAACAATATTTTACGAAAAATTGGGTTTATAAGTGTTGTAAATAAACCTCAAACCTTTGGCGTAGCAACCATTTATTCCGCCACTAAATAATATGAAGAAATTATTTTTTATTATAGTTGTTTTATTGTTTGCCGAAAATGTTTCGGCTCAATTATTTAGTAAAGAACGAATTTTAAATAGAGAAAATGAAGATAAAAAAACCTTATCTTGGGGATACTTTTTAGGCTTTAACAGTTACGATTATAACTTCGATTATTTTGAACAAAACCTAGGGGACGATACCGATATTCAAGTGCAAAGCGATATAGGATTTAACGTAGGATTACTAGGGAATTTAAGAATTAATGATTACGCAGATTTAAGGCTTGAGCCAGGTTTGAGTTTTACTAAACGTAATTTAACCTTTTCGGGTTTTGATGAACCTAGAGATTATTTAAGAGAAGTAAAAGCTACCTACATTCATATACCTTTATTACTAAAAATTTCAACAAAGCGTTTAAATAATTTTAAACCCTTTATTATTGGTGGTGTTTCTACTTCAATTAACTTAGCAAGTAACGAAAACAATCCTGAAGATAATGCTTCTGGTCAGTTTAGAGCTAAAAGTAAAACCTTTAATTATGAGCTAGGTTTTGGAATAGATTTTTACCTATACTATTTTAAGTTTACTCCCTCTATAAGAGGAATTTTTGGAACTCAAAATGAATTGGTTCAAGATAACGACCCTAACAGTCCTTGGACAAGTAATATTGAAAAAATGTCTTCGAGAGGATTTTTCTTCAATCTTACAGTTCAGTAGTTCGTTTTAGTTCACTTAAAATTATAGCTGCTGCTGTTGCAACATTTAAACTTTCTGTTTCTTTTTTAACTCCAAATTGGGGGATAGCAATTTTCATATTGGAAAGTTTCATTATTTCATCCGAAATACCATTAGCTTCATTTCCTAAAACAATTATTGCTTTCTCAGAAAATTGTTGTTTATATACATTGTCCCCATTCATAGCAGTAGCATAAATGGGTAAATCTGTTTTTTTTAAAAAAGATTTTAAACAAGTATAATGTAGGTTTACTCTTGCTATAGACCCCATTGTCGCCTGAATTACCTTAGGATTATAACAATCTACTGTGTCTTCGGAACAAACAATTTGAGGTATTCCAAACCAATCACAAAGCCTTATAATTGTCCCTAAATTTCCAGGGTCTCTTACTGAATCTAATACTAGAGTATAAGAAACAAAATTATTTATCTTGTTTTGAGGTATTTCAAAAACTGCTAAAGAAGTATTAGCATTTTTTAAAAAACTAATTTTAGAAAGCTCTTTTTCAGAAATCAAGATAGGTTTTTTATTTACAAATAATTCATTTTTAACCGAATACAAAACATTTAAAACAAAACCTTCTTCAATTAATTCTTTAATAACTTTAGGTCCTTCAGCCACAAAAAGTCTCCATTTTGTTCGGTACTTTTTTTGCTGTAAACTTGTTATTAATTTTATTTGAGATTTGCTTAACAAAATCATGTATTTTTGAACTTCTTAAATTAAGGAACTTGATAAAAGCCCTCACAAAAATATTACTATTTTTAGGATTAATACTATTAATATCGTCTTGTGATGCTGTAAAAAATGTACCCAACTCCCAATACTTATTAACAAATAACACAATTATTATAGATAGTTCTTTAAGTAAAGACCCAAAGGTAAATAGTTTACTTTATCAACATCCCAACAAAAAAGTTTTAGGAATACCATTAAGCCTTCATTTTTACAACCTTGCCAATCCACAACCCGATTCAACTTTTCAAAAATGGTTGCATAAAAAACCAAAAAGAGAAGAACGAATGATAAACCTATATTCAAAAAAGCAAGTTAATAAAATTGCTTCAAGTTATATAGGTTTTAATCGTTGGATACAAAAAACAGGAAACGAACCTGTTGTTATAGACGAAAAAAAACTTAAAAAAACCTTAGACAGACTGGAACGATATTATGCAAGTTTTGGATGGTTTAACTCTAAAGCATATTACAAGATTGATACTCTCGAAAATAAAAGAGCATCTGTTACTTATACAATTAACAGACACACACCATATATTATAGGTTCCATTGAAGAGAAAATCACTTCGCCAGTTGTAGATTCTTTATATCAAATATCTAAATCCGAATCGTTTATTAAACCCAATAAACAATATGCTTCCAACGATTTTAATGACGAAAGAGAACGATTAAACTACCAATTTAGAAATTCAGGATTGTTTTATTTTGACCAAAGTTATATTAATTTTGAAGCAGACTCTGTTAAAACTGGTCATAGAGTAAATTTAACTTATCTAATTCCGGATAGAAAAATAAAACTTAACGATACCACCATTACCGTTCCATTTAAAGTTCATAAAATTAATAAAGTAAAGATAATCACAGATTATAATTACAAAAACCGGAAAGAAATAATTAAAGACTCCGCTTCATTTGCTAATTATGACCTTTACAGTTATGACAGGCTAAAGTTTTTTCCAAAAGCTTTAACAGATGCTATTGCAATTTCACCCGGTAAGATTTTTAGAGACCTTGAAAGAAGTCAAACCTACAGTCAAATAAGCGATTTAAAAATCTTTAAATACCCAAAAATAAATTACACCAAAGACCCAAGCGATTCAACAGGAACTGGTTTAATAGCTACCGTTTTGCTTACTCCTCGAAAAAAATATTCATTAGGAGTAGATTTTGACGCATTCACTTCAACCATTCAGCAATTTGGAATAGGATTTAAAGCATCTTTTACCATCCGTAATGTCTTTAAAAGAGCAGAAATATTAGAAATCTCTGCCAAAGGAAGAGTGGGTGCTTCAAAAGATGCTGGAGATAGCAATAGTCGGTTTTTTAACAATTCAGATGTTGGGGCAGATATGAAACTTTCTTTTCCTAGAATAATTTTTCCTATAAAAACTGAAAAATTCATCCCTAAATACATGTCTCCCAGAACCACAACTACTATTGGTTTTACAAATCAAAACAATATTGGATTAGACAGACAAAACATTAATCTTATTTATAATTATCTCTGGAAACCTAAAAAAATCCGTACCAATCAATTAGATTTATTAAACGTACAGTTTGTTAGAAATTTAAATCCTGAAAATTATTATAATGTATATACTAGTTCTTATAATAGTTTAAATCAAATTGCAGTCAATTCAGATTATGAGTTTGACAACCCAGACGAAGACCCTCTTCAGCTTACCATACCAGAAGAAACAAGTGAATTTATTCTTTTAGCACTGAGAGAAGACAACACCCTAAACTTAACTCAAATTCAACAACAAGAAGTTTTAAGTATTGCCGAAAGACAGAAAAGACTATCGGAAAACAACTTAATTTTTGCAACCAATTACACTTGGACAAAAGATACCCGTGAGAATATTAACGACAACACATTTTATAGAATTCGTTGGAAAGTAGAATCATCCGGTGCTTTATTACAAGGAATTGCAAGTACTGCAAATTTAAAAAAAGATGAATTTGGAAGCTATTTAATTGGAGATGTTGCTTTTTCGCAATACATAAAATTTGAAGCAGAATACATAAAACACTGGGACTTCAGCCAAGGAAACATTTTTGCATTTAGAAGTTTTGCTGGAATTGCCATCCCCTACGGAAACAGTAATAACATTCCCTTTACAAGAAGTTATTTTGCTGGTGGAGCCAATGATAACAGAGGTTGGCAGGCTTATGATTTAGGGCCAGGAAGTAGTGGTGGTGTTTTAGATTTTAATGAAGCTAATTTTAAAATTGCTCTTAACTCTGAGTATCGTTTTAAATTGTTTGGATCTTTTAATGGAGCTCTTTTTGTAGATGCTGGAAATATATGGAACACCTTAGATGATATTACTGACCCAGATAGAACTTTTACCAGTTTAAAAGACCTTGAAGACATAGCCGTTTCTTCAGGTTTTGGTTTGCGATACGATTTTGGTTTTGTAGTAGTTCGTCTAGATTTAGGCTTTAAAACCTACGATCCTTCGTATCTAAAAGGAGACCGTTGGTTTAAAGATTATAATTTTGGAAATGTGGTATATAATATTGGAATAAACTATCCATTTTAAACCGTTTATTTACTATTTTTACCCTCTAATATTTTTACTATGAGTCATTCAATAAAACCCGGAATTGCAACTGGAAAAGAAATCCAAAATATTCATCAATATGCAAAAGAAAAAGGTTTTGCCCTTCCTGCTGTAAATGTAATAGGATCGAGTAGTGTAAATACCGTTTTAGAAACTGCATCTGAATTAAACGCTCCAGTTATTATCCAATTTTCTAATGGAGGAGCACAATTTAACGCAGGAAAAGGATTATCTAACGAAAACCAAAAAGCCGCTATTGCCGGTGCTGTTGCTGGTGCTAAGCACATCCACGTTTTAGCAAAAGAATACGGAGCTACTGTAATTTTACACACCGACCATTGTGCAAAAAAATTGTTACCCTGGATAGATGGACTTTTAGAAGCTGGTGAAAAACACTTTAAAGAAACTGGTAAACCTTTATACAGCTCACATATGATCGATTTATCTGAAGAACCCATTAAAGAAAACATAGAAATATGTAAAGGGTATTTAGAACGCATGAGCAAAATTGGAATGACTCTAGAAATTGAATTAGGAATTACAGGAGGAGAAGAAGATGGTGTTGATAATACTAATGTAGATTCTTCAAAATTATACACACAACCCGAAGAAGTTGCCTATGCTTACGAAGAATTAATGAAAATTAGCAACCAATTTACTATTGCAGCTGCCTTCGGAAATGTGCACGGTGTTTACAAACCTGGAAACGTAAAATTATCTCCTATCATACTTAAAAATTCTCAAGAATTTATCCAAAAAAAATACAACACAGATTACAATCCAATAGATTTTGTATTCCATGGAGGAAGCGGTTCTACTCTCGAAGAAATTAGAGAAGCTATTAGTTATGGTGTTATTAAAATGAATATAGACACTGACCTACAATTTGCTTACAACGAAGGAATACGAGATTATATAGTCGAAAAAATTGATTATTTAAAAACTCAAATTGGAAACCCTGAAGGGGCAGAACTACCTAACAAAAAATATTACGACCCAAGAAAATGGCTTCGAGAAGGTGAGCTAACTTTTAAGAAAAGACTCATCCAGGCGTTTGAAGACCTTAACAATGTAAATACTTTATAATTTCATTTTTAGCATTTGTAAGTTGGCTTTTATTTAATAATTAAATACATTGCCCCACTTTTAACAAACTATTTATAACAAAATAAAGAAAAATACCTCAATATATGAGCTGGTTTAAAAGAACAAAAAAAGGAATTCAAACCCCTACCGATCAAAAAAAAGACGTTCCTAAAGGACTATGGTACAAATCTCCCACAGGAAAAGTTATAGATACAGAAGAATTAGAAAAAAATTTTTATGTAAGTCCAGAAGACGGATATCATGTTAGAATAGGAAGTAACGAGTACTTCGATATTTTATTTGACGATAAATACAAAGAGTTAAATCCTAAGTTAACATCAAAAGACCCCCTTAAATTTGAAGACACAAAAAAATACACCGATCGTTTAAAACAAGCTCAAGAAAAAACCAAACTAAATGATGCTGTAAGAACTGCTGTAGGAAAGTCTATGGGAAAAGATATTGTTATTGCTGCCATGGACTTTAGTTTTATTGGAGGTTCTATGGGAAGCGTTGTTGGAGAAAAAATATCTCGTGCTGCTGGATATGCTATTAACCAAAAACTTCCTTTTATGATTATTTCAAAAAGTGGGGGTGCCCGAATGATGGAAGCTGCATTATCTCTAATGCAATTAGCAAAAACATCGGCTAAATTAGCACAACTTGCTGAAGCTAAATTACCTTATATTTCACTTTGTACAGATCCAACAACTGGAGGAACAACAGCTTCTTTTGCTATGTTAGGTGATATTAATATTAGCGAACCTGGTGCTTTAATTGCTTTTGCTGGCCCTCGTATTGTTAGAGATACTACTGGAAAAGAATTACCCGAAGGGTTTCAAACAGCTGAGTTTTTACAAGAACATGGTTTCTTAGATTTTATTTCTCATCGAAGAGATTTAAAACAAAAAATAAATCTTTATATAGATTTAATACAGAACCAACCCATAAGAAAGGTTGCTACAACATAAAAAAATGCTGCTCTATCGAGCAGCATTTTTTATTTAAGAAGCATTCTAAAATTAACTTACTTCTCGGTTATAGATAAATGATTATTTCTTGTCCGTTAATAGTAAAGGTAGCTTCATTATCACAAATTCCTTCTCCAAAATCCAACACTCCAGTAAATCCTTCCTGAGAAATTTCCACAATACCACTAACTACATAATTACAAGACATTTTACAGACTAACTTTTCGGTAATTTCACCTTCTCTTTCAAAACCATTAGTAAAAGTGGTGTTCCAATTTCCAGTAATATGGTAAATATTATCTTCCCAAGTTCCGCTTCCAACACCTGCAACCCATTCGGCTACTCGGTAACCAACTCTTGTTGCTGTAACAAAGGTATTAGGAAAACTTACCGTGATTGTTTCGTTAATGGTAGATTGAGGATTACCGTTTCCGTTAACTATTTGCCAAACATCTTCTCCTCCACCTTCAATTCCGTTTTCATTGTAATAAAAGTTTTCAAAAACATAATTGATGGTTCGGGTACCCGCAATAAAAGCTCCGTAATTAATAATAATTTTTCCTGAAACCACACTTCCGTTATTTAACTGGCAGGATTCTCCAAAGTCCAATGTTATCACTCCTGTTTCTCCAGTTACCTCAATAGTAATAGTCGTACATTCTGGAAATAAGGTAGAGGAAGGATTTCGGTTAGCTCCTACATTCTCATCCAAAGCTTGGTTTAAAATAGTGTAGATTCCTTCTACAACATTGTCGGCTTCGGCTGCTCTTGTAGAGTCTGCTTCAGAAAAATTTTCTGTTGGATTTTCGGTGTTTTCAGTTTCACAACTAATAAAGAAAATTAAAGACAAAGCACATAGCATCGTCAATCGTTTGGCGATTGTTTTCATAAGTATAAAATTTAATGTTAGGTAATTGTGCTTACTAACAGATAACGATAAAATTATAATTTTCTTATACTTTGTGAATTTTTTTCCTACAAAAAACACTCCTTCGTCAAAACAATAGAGTGTAAAAAAACTTTCCAAAAGATCCCCATACTTTTGGAAAGTTCAAACAAACAAAAAACCAATAATTTTTATGTGTTTTAGTGCTGAAGAGTAATAATAATCTCTTCCCCATTTACGGTTAATATGGCTTGATTATCACAAGTACCATCGCCATAATTTAAAACTCCCGTGGTAGCATTTCTGGTTACCTCCACCAAACCACTAACAAAAAACGGGCAAGTTGCTTCTCTTCGCAAGTCTTCGGTAACTATTGCAGAGCGGGAAAAACCGTTACTAAAATCTTGCGACCAATTTCCGGTTACTAAAAAGACATTATCCATCCAAGTTCCACTTCCTACACCTTCAATCCATTCTCTAACTCTTGTACCATTAACCTCCACTTCTAAACCACTAGGAAAAGTAACCACTATGTTTTTATGGAATGTAGATTGAGGATTCCCATGAGCATTACTGTGTTCTCTAAAAATTGTTCCACCTCCAGCGATTGCTTTTTCGTTAATCACAAAATTTTCAAACGAATAATTAATGGTTCGTGTTTCGTTTTGAGGAATTCCGTAAGTAAGATGAACAATTCCTGAAACAACATTACCGTTGTTAAGTTCACAGCCCAAACCAAAATCCAAATCAATAAAGGTAACACCGTTTTCGGTACTTATGGTTATAGTTACACAATCTGAGAAAAAACTTGCATTTCTGCCTGCATTTTCTTCTTGCTCTAAATAGGCAATTTCCACAAGATCTAATGCTTCAGAAGAAACCTCATCGGTTTCGGTGGCTTGTTTTTCTAGTTCTGTGGTAAAATCTGAAGAAGACTCTTCAGTAATAGTATCTTCATTTTTGCTACACGATGTAACTAAAAAGAAAATAACGGTTAAGGAAAGTATTCCTGTTTTAAAAAGTTTAATTTTCATAATTTATGTTTTTTAATGGTTTAACAGGAATATGACTTTAAGAAATTAAAAAGGTTTAATTTGGGATAAAATAAAATTTTGACTTCTTACTTTTTATTAAAAATATTTTTCAACAAAACAAGTGCTATATAACAGAAAAACAATATCTTTGCCGCCTGATTATAACGAGTATAATCTGTACATAAAAATCATTTAAAATAATATTGGCATGTATTTATCACCTGAAGAAAAAGGAAAAATTTTCAAAAAACACGGGAAGTCTGAAAAAGACACGGGTTCTGCAGAAGGACAAATCGCTTTATTCACCTACCGTATCGAGCATTTAACAAAACACCTAAAGAAAAACCACAAGGACTTTAACACAGAACGTTCTTTGGTAATGTTAGTAGGTAAAAGACGATCTCTTTTAAACTATCTTATGAAAAAAGATATTTTAAGATACCGTGCAATAGTTAAAGAATTGAATTTACGTAAGTAAAATATCAGGGAGCCTTGTGCTCCCTTTTTAATTCCTGCGACTTGCGCTGAGTTTATCGAAGTAAAGCAGGAATCTCTTTAAAAAGAGAACAATTATTACAAATAAGTGTTTTTTTAAGAACAACATTTATCATATAATTCTCACCTGAGGATTATTAAGAAAAGCTACAAATTAAGTTTTTCATTGGTCAACACAACAACACAACCGCGTTAAACAATAGTTTAACGATGACCATTGTTAACAGTCCTTCTGTTTTGTTTGAAGGACACAAAAAAAAATTATGATTCCAAAAACATTTAGAGAGGTCATAGACCTTGGAGACGGGAGACAAATTACTCTCGAAACCGGAAAATTAGCAAAACAAGCTCATGGTAGCGTTGTTGTACAAATGGGAAAAGCAATGTTACTTTGTACCGTAGTGTCAAATTACAAAGCAAGCCCCGTAGATTTTTTACCATTAACAGTAGATTACAGAGAAAAATTTGCTGCTGCAGGTCGTTACCCAGGAGGATTCTTTAAAAGAGAAGCAAGACCAAGTGATGGCGAAATATTAACGATGCGATTAGTAGATCGTGTATTACGTCCATTATTCCCCAAAGATTATCACTCAGAAACACAAGTAATGATACAACTTATGTCTAACGACGAAGATGTAATGCCAGATGCATTAGCAGGATTGGCTGCTTCTGCAGCGATTCAGTTAAGTGATTTCCCTTTTGAGTGTCCAATTTCTGAAGCACGTGTAGCTAGAATTAATGGTGAGTTTATCATTAACCCAAGCCAAGCACAATTATCCGAATCGGATATTGATATGATGATTGGAGCTTCTGCAGATTCCGTAATGATGGTAGAAGGAGAAATGGATGAAATTTCTGAAGAAGAAATGGCAGACGCTATTAAATTTGCTCACGAAGCCATTAAAGTTCAGATTGAAGCTCAAGTTCGTTTGGCAGAAGCTTTTGGAAAAAAACCCGTTCGAGAATACGAAACAGCTATTACCAATGAAGAATTAGAAAAAAGAATTCACGATTTAGCGTACGAAAAATGTTATGCTATCGCTAAAAGAGGAACTTCAAAAGCTGAAAGAGGTGAAGCATTTGCTGAAGTAAAAGAAGAAGTTACCGCTTCCTTTACCGAAGAAGAACTAGAAGAATATGGTGATTTGGTCGAAAATTATTTCAACAAAGCACAAAAAGAAGCTGTTCGCGAACTTACACTAAGTGAAGGAATTAGATTAGACGGACGTAAAACTACCGAAATTAGACCTATCTGGTGTGAAGTAGATTATTTACCATCGGTTCATGGATCTTCTATTTTTACAAGAGGCGAAACACAAGCTTTAGCAACCGTAACTTTAGGAACTTCTAGAGATGCCAACAAAATTGATATGCCTTCTTATGAAGGAGAAGAAACTTTTTATTTACATTATAACTTCCCTCCTTTTTGTACAGGTGAAGCCCGACCTTTAAGAGGTACTTCACGTAGAGAAGTTGGTCACGGTAACTTGGCACAACGTGGTTTAAAAGGGATGATTCCAGAAGATTGTCCTTATACAGTACGTGTAGTTTCAGAAGTATTAGAATCTAATGGTTCTTCCTCTATGGCTACGGTTTGTGCAGGAACTATGGCCTTGATGGATGCAGGTGTACAAATGAAAAGACCTGTTTCTGGTATCGCAATGGGATTAATTTCAGACGGAGAACGTTATGCAGTATTAAGTGATATTTTAGGTGATGAAGATCATTTAGGAGATATGGACTTTAAAGTTACAGGAACTTCGGAAGGAATTACGGCTTGCCAAATGGACATTAAAATTAAAGGACTTTCTTACGAGATTTTAGTGAATGCACTAAAACAAGCTCGTGAAGGTCGTTTCCATATTTTAGGAAAAATAACAGATACTATTGCTCAGCCAAATGAAGATGTAAAATCCTATGCTCCAAAAATGGTAACTAGAAGAATACCTAATGAATTTATTGGTGGCTTAATTGGACCAGGAGGAAAAGTAATTCAAGAACTTCAAAAAGAAACAGGAACCACCATCGTAATTAACGAAGACCCTGTAACAGAAGAAGGAATTGTTGAAATTTTAGGAACAGGGCAAGAAGGTATCGATGCTGTATTAACAAAAATAGACTCTTTATTATTTAAACCTGAAGTAGGTAGCGTATATGAAGTAAAAGTAATCAAGATGTTAGATTTTGGTGCTGTTGTTGAATATACAGAAGCTCCAGGAAATGAAGTTTTATTACACGTTTCTGAATTGGCTTGGGAACGCACCGAAAATGTTTCGGATGTTGTAAATATGGGTGATGTTTTTGATGTAAAATACTTTGGAATAGACAAACGTACTCGAAAAGAGAAAGTTTCTCGTAAAGCACTTTTACCTAAACCTGAAGGGTTTGTAGAAAGACCTCCACGTAGTGACAACAGAAATAAAGACAACAACCGGGGTAGAGATAATCGCGGTCGTGATAATAGAAATAGAGACAATCGCAACAGAGATTAGTTGGATTAGTTTCCTTTAAATAAATACCAAAACCTCCAAATTTGATAAATTAAGTTTGGAGGTTTTTTTATTTTCAAATTC
>JALWUJ010000115.1 GCA_027080135.1 Flavobacteriaceae bacterium
TTTAAAGTAGATTTTAACACTATCCCTTCCGAAGAAAGTTCCTTTTTTTCCTTGATTATAGAAATCTTCAATTTTTTGGCTGTACTCTCTATCCATTAAATTTTTGATGGTTGTTAAATGGTATTTGTTCTCTTTAAAATCAACAGATTTAAAATTGTTATTGCAAGAAAAATTGATAATTAGTAATAAGTATAACAGATTTGCAGATTTCATTTTAGAAATATTTTTACTCAAAATTAGCTTTTTTTTTTACAACCACATACCTCAAGCATTTTCAAAATTTCATTAGATTCTTGCCTTCTCAAATTTTACGTTAACGTGTGTTAACTCATTTGGAAAAGACGCATTTATGTACCTACATTTGACCGATGAATAAACTCAAATACAAACAGATTTTATATTTTATAAGTGTCGTGATTCTCCTCACTATCGTTGTGCAAGGATATTGGACATATAAAAATTATCAATCTGAAAAAAAACAGCTTATCACAGATGTTCAGGTGTGTTTGGACAATGCTATGGATGCTTATTACACTACATTGGCTAAGGAAAACACGAGAGCATACCTCTTGGATTCCATTCCAAATGATAGTATTTTTATGAATATTAACATCCAAGATTTTTTGCTTGAAGGCGATTCTATTTCTTCCTCTTTTGAAGAATTACACTTTGAAGACACTAGCAAAACAAAGAGAATTTCTATTTTAAAATCAACCCCTTCCGATAGTTTTAATTTTAAATTTAATTCCAACAACCCCAAAGTAACCTATAAAACCATAGACAGTATTAAAGGAGTAATGCCCAAACATTTAGAAATGTTAACCTCTAAAATTGTGGTTTCATTTTCTGAAGACAGCTTATCATTAAACCAAATTGACAGTTTATTATTGAAAGAATTAAAAAGGAAAGACATTCATCTTAAATACGGTCTTTTTTATAAAAATGATTGGGAAGGAAATCAGATACTAAGAGAAGATATTGTTGATAAATCTGAATTGACGGCAAGTACAGGTTCCTCTTTTATTATGGACGGGAGCTCTTTGCAAATGCATTATAACAATAACTCGTTAACCATTTTAAAGAGGAATTCCATTAGTTTGCTCATCTCTTTTATTTTGGTATTAAGCATTATTTTTTGTTTGCTGTATTTGCTGAAAATCATTCAGAAACAAAAAGAATTGGCAGAAATTAAAAACGACCTCATCGGTAATATTACACACGAATTAAAAACTCCCTTGGCAACTATTAGTGTTGCTTTGGAAGGGATTCAAAATTTCAATTCCAACAACGATATTGAAAAAAGCAAAAAATATGCTGAAATGTCGAAAACTGAAATAGAAAAACTTACCTTAATGGTCGAAAAAATATTAGAAACTGCCACACTCGACAGCAATAGTTTACAACTAAACCTAGAAGAAACCAACCTAGTTTCCTTAGTTAAAAAAGTAAGCTCCATCAACCCCAAATTTGCTAATGGAAAGGAACTTATTTTTACTACAAAGGTAGAAGAATGTTTGACAAATATAGATCGGTTTCATTTTGAAAATGCCTTGAACAACATTATTGACAATGCTTTAAAATATGGTGGAAGTATAATTGAAGTTACTGTTGAAGCATCTAATTCCGAAGGAATAATACGTATAAAAGACAACGGAAATAATTTAAATAAACAACAAGCATCCAAAATATTTGAAAAATTTTATCGTGTTCCCAAAGGAAATACACACGATGTAAAAGGTTTCGGAATTGGATTGTATTACAGTAAAAATATTATTGAAAAACACGGCGGAAGTATTGAGGTTGATGTTGGCAAGGGGACGGAGTTTAGGATTGTGGTTCCTAAATAGACGGAAGACTGAAGACGGAAAATCGAAGACGGAAGACGGAAGACAAAACTAAATTTATTCTTATTAATGACCTTAAAAAAAGAAAATATAAATATACTTTTAGCCGAAGACGAACCCGCTTTAGGAATGATTATAAAAGAGAGTTTGGAAACTCGTAATTTTTCGGTAACACTTTGTAAGGACGGCGAGGAAGCTTATAAACAATATCAAAAAACAAATCCTCAGTTATTGGTTTTGGATGTAATGATGCCCAAAAAAGATGGATTTACGTTGGCAAAAGAAATTAGAAAAGAAGATACAAAAATTCCTATTATATTTTTAACAGCCAAATCTCAAACCCAAGATGTAGTCGAAGGTTTTTCTATTGGTGGAAACGATTATTTAAAAAAACCTTTTAGTATGGAAGAGTTGATTGTAAGAATGAATTCACTCTTAGAACGATCCTCTTTACAAAAAGAAAATACTATAATTACCCTTGGAAAATACACATTCAATTTTCAAAAACAAACACTTCATTTTAAAAACGAAAAAGAACCTAAAATGTTAACACATCGAGAAGCTCATTTGTTATATCATTTATATAATAACAAAAATGAAGTCTTGGATCGTTCGTATATTCTTAAAAAACTTTGGAATAATGATGACTTTTTTAGCGGTAGAAGTATGGATGTTTTCATTACCAAACTTCGGAAGAAACTAAAACAAGATACGGATATTCAGATTGTGAATGTTCGTGGTTTTGGGTATAAGTTGATTTGTTGACTAATCCCTGTGAAACTAGATAGCTATTGGAAGGTTTTTATTCAGAAATAAAATTTACTATTTCTCGCAGATCTCGCGAATCTCGGGGATTTATTTCTGCGGTAATTTGCGAAATCTGTGGGAAACAAAATATTATTTAAAATAAGATTCATCTTGATAACAATCGGGATTCGCAGGAATATTACTACCTTGTCCAACGTTTTGAAACTTTTTTTATTCATATTACTTTTTCCAATTCTTGTGTTTTCACAAGAAATCACTTTAGTTGAAAAAAACGATTTAGATGCCGATTTATTTGTGGGTTACGATTCTTATAACGCCCTATTTTATGTAAAAGATCAAGTACTTTATAAAAAAACAAAAGACGATTTATTCAACTTTAAAGACTTTCAATTGGGTGAAATTTATTCGGTAGATATTGTAAACCCCATGAATATTGCTGTATATTATCATGATTTTAATACAGCAGTTTTACTCGATAACAAACTCACCGAAATTGAACGAATCAACTTCAATCAAATTTCAGAATTCACCAATACCAGCCAAGTTTCGGTAGCAGCCAACAATAGTTTGTGGGTTTTTAATATTGACCTTCAGCAGTTAGAACTGTACAATTATCGTTCAAAAGTAAAAACGGTGGTTTCACTTCCTATTAATGGCGAAGTGTTATCTCAAGTAAGCAATTTTAATTATTGTTTTATTCTTACTGAAGAAAAAATTAGAGCTTATAATATCTACGGAAGTCTTTTAGCTGAAATAAACAATGAAGGATTTCAGAAAATAGTCCAGTTAAACGAAAATTTAATCGCTGTAAAGGATAATGAGCTGTATTATATCGATAAAGAGACCAGAGAAATTTCAAAAATAAAAACTTCCGAAATAAACATAAAAGACTTGCAGCTTACACAAGAATTCCTTTATATTTATAACGAAAATCAAGTACAAAAATTTATTTTAAAACTCCCTAAGTAAGACTTTATGCACATTGCCATCGCAGGAAATATAGGATCTGGAAAAACTACGCTAACCAAACTATTAGCAAAACATTATAAATGGAAACCACAATACGAAGACGTTGAAGATAATCCTTATTTAGACGATTTTTACAACCAAATGGAACGTTGGTCTTTTAATCTTCAAGTTTATTTTTTGAATAGTCGTTTCAGACAAATTTTAGAAATAAGAAAAGACAAAAAAACCATTATTCAAGACCGAACTATCTATGAAGATGCTTTTATTTTTGCTCCCAACCTTCACGCAATGGGTTTAATGACCAATCGTGATTATGAAAATTACCGTTCGCTTTTCGATTTAATGGAAAGTGTTACCGAAGCTCCAGATTTATTAATTTACTTGCGAAGCTCTATTCCTAATTTGGTAGATCAAATTCACAAACGAGGTAGAGAATACGAAAACTCTATTAGCATCGATTACCTAAGCAGATTAAACGAACGTTACGAAGCTTGGATAGACAAATACGACAAAGGAAATCTTGTTGTTATAGATGTAGATAATATCGACTTTGTTGATAACCCAGAGCATTTGGGTGATATTATTAATAAAATTGATGTTGAGATTAACGGGTTGTTTTAATAGTTGTCTTCAAATAATATCAAACATAAAAAAACCTGCTAAGTAATATAAAACATAGCAGGTTTTTAATTTAAATATTTAGCTGTTACTTAAAAGCATTCAAGCCAGTAACATCCATTCCTGTAATTAGTAAATGGATATCGTGTGTACCTTCATAAGTAATTACACTTTCAAGGTTCATAGAATGACGCATAATAGAATATTCGCCAGTAATTCCCATTCCACCTAACATTTGCCTTGCTTCACGAGCAATATTTATTGCCATATCTACATTGTTTCTTTTTGCCATAGAAATTTGAGCTGAGGTTGCTCTTCCTTCATTTCTTAAAACACCCAAACGCCAAGTTAATAGTTGAGCTTTGGTAATTTCAGTAATCATTTCGGCTAATTTTTTTTGTTGTAATTGAAATTGTCCAATTGGTTTTCCAAACTGAATTCGTTCCTTGCTATAACGTAAAGCCGTATCATAACAGTCCATTGCTGCCCCAATAGCACCCCAAGCAATTCCGAAGCGAGCGGAATCTAAACAACCAAGTGGTGCTCCTAAACCAGATTTATTAGGAAGTAAATTTTCTTTTGGAACTTTAACATTATCAAAAATAAGTTCACCGGTTGCCGAAGCACGAAGTGACCATTTGTTATGAGTTTCTGGAGTTGAAAACCCTTCCATACCTCGTTCTACAATTAAACCATGAATTCTTCCTTCTTCATTTTTTGCCCAAACCACAGCAATGTCTGCAAAAGGGGCATTACTAATCCACATTTTAGCACCATTTAAAAGATAATAATCTCCCATATCTTTAAAATTGGTAACCATTCCACCTGGATTAGAACCATAGTCAGGTTCAGTTAAACCAAAACAACCAATATACTCACCTGATGCTAGTTTTGGTAAATATTTTTTACGTTGTTCTTCGTTTCCGTATTTCCAGATGGGATACATTACTAAAGAAGATTGTACCGAAGCCGTACTCCTAACACCACTATCGCCACGTTCTATTTCTTGCATGATTAATCCATACGAAATCTGATCTAATCCAGCACCACCATATTCCATTGGAATGTACGGTCCAAAAGCACCAATTTCTGCCAAACCTTTTACAATTTGTTTTGGAAATTCTGCTTTCTGGGCATATTCTTCAATAATTGGAGAAACGTCACGCTTTACCCATTCTCTGGCTGCATCACGTATTAGCTTATGTTCGTCGGTTAGTAAATCATCAAGATTATAATAATCGGGAGCTTCAAATAAATCTGGTTTCATATTAAAAAGTTATAAGTTTAAAGTGTCTAAACTATTTATAAGTAAAACACCTAAAATTAATTAATAAGTAAAGCACCAAAAACTTCAGGCACTAAATTTACAAGTTACAAATGTAAAAATACCAACCCAAAACTTAGTATATTCATCAAGGTTTTTTAGAGGATATTTTTTAGTTAAGATTTAGGAATGAACACTCTTTTAGTCTTATGTCTTAAATCGAAAAGCGAAGCGGTCTTTTATCAATTAAAAGCTACATTTTCAAATAAAACTCTTTCACTAAATCTTGATATTCTTTTGTGTAGTTATGTCTTGAGATTTCGATAGTAAGTTCTTCTAAAATAGTATCTGTTTTTTGAAAAGAAAATTCTAGCAAACTTCTTTTTATTTCAGAAGTTTTTGTTCCTCTTACTCTACAAATTCTCTTCGGAAACAATCCAACTTCTGAAGCAATTGAAATAAAACTTTCTTCCTCTTTCCTCGGAAGAATTAAGGCAAATATTCCGTTTTTAGACAAGAATTGAAACGCCATAATTGCCAAATCTCTAAAAGGAAGTGAATCGGTAAAACGAGCTTGATTTCTGGTTTCATTTTCAGATTTATAATTATCCGAATAAAAAGGAGGATTTGCGATAATTAAATCATATTCTGTTTCAATTTCTTCTGCAAATTCTTGTGATGAAGCGTGATAACAAAACAAACGGTCGCCCCAGGGAGAAGCTTCAAAATTATCGACACATTGTTCAAAAGCATCTTCGTCTATTTCAATGGCTTCAATGATTTCGGCAAAACTACGTTGTGCTAATTGGAGTGATAAAATTCCTGTACCAGCACCAATATCTAAGATTGAATCTGGCTTGTTTTCCAAAGAAACCCATGCACCTAAAAGAACTCCGTCTGTACCAATTTTCATAGCACAACGGTCTTGTTGAATGGTAAATTGTTTGAATTTAAATTCCATATTTTTCTCACAAAGTCGTTAAGACACAAAGTTAAAAGATGCAAGTTTTTAATTTAAGCTCTTTAAAATATTTTGGTATTTGGAACTTCAAATTTGTTTTTTTAGAGATATATTTCAATAAGCCCTTCTGGGACTTCCAAATATATCACTTTGTGTTCTTTATCTACCTCTTTAATAAAATCGTCTATTAATGGTATTAAGATTTCTTTTCCGTCTCGGTCAATTTTAAAAAGTGCTTGTGAAGTTGTATCGTTAACTCCAGTGATTGTTCCCACTTTTCCAAAACGTTTATCTTTAACGGAATACCCAATAATTTCGTGATAATAAAACTTATTCCCCTCTAATTTTGGGAGAAGTTCTAGAGGTAAATACAAGTCACACTTTAGGAGTGAATCTGCATCTTCGTCGTTATCTACATCTTCAAATTTTACTCGAAGTAACGTAGATTTATGAAGCGAACTACGTTCAATAAAAAATGGAATCAAGTTTTTGTTTTTTTCAACAAAAACCGATTCCAATTGTGTGTAAATTTCAGGATCGTCTGTATCTAACTTAATTAGTAACTCTCCTTTAAAGCTATATTTTTTAACAATTTTGCCTAAGTAGAAACATTCCTCCTTTTGCATTGTTATAATATTTACTCTTCTTCTTTAGCAGCCTCTTGGGTAGTTGCTTCTACCTCTTCCGCTACTTCTTCCTCTTCAACTTCTGGAGTTGCATCGGCAATACGCTGTTCGTTTACAGCTTTTTCAGCAGCTAAAGCTTCTGCGTCTGCTTTGCTTTTAGCATCGCTTAATTTATCACGCTTTCCTTCAATAGCTTTTGCTTTTTCTTCTAACCAAGCATTAAATTTTTCTTCCGCTTGTTCTTCAGTAAAAGCCCCTTTTTTAACACCACCAGCTAAATGTTTTTTCAACAACACTCCTTTGTAAGAAAGGATTGCACGAGCAGTATCAGTAGGTTGAGCTCCATTGTGAAGCCATTTTACAGCACCATCCACGTCTAAGTTAATTTCGGCAGGGTTTACATTTGGATTGTAAGTTCCTAATTTTTCTAAGTACTTACCATCTCTTTTAGCACGGCTATCTGCCGCTACAATCCAGTAAAAAGGTTTTCCTTTTTTACCGTGTCTTTGTAATCTAATTTTTACGGGCATATCTATTAATTTTTGAGGTTCCCGACCTCGGTTTATAATTTAAGTTTGCAAAGATACTATATTTTTTGTTTGAAAGTAAAAAGATTAAACTTTTTCTTTATATTTGTAGCAACCCATTTTTACCAATATTTAATATGAAAAACCTAATATTTTTATTTTCCGTTGTTTTATTTTTTTCTAGTTGTGAGAATGTTGAAACAAATTCTCCAGCATTTCAAGCTAAAGTGAATAATGTCTTTTTTAAGTCTGGTGGTACTGTTGTAAGTAGAGCTAATCATGCTGTTGAAGTTATAGGTAATTCTGAAAACCAAAAAATTACATTAAATTTTAGATTAGACGAAGGAGATAATTTAATTTTAGGAGAAGGTCCTAATAATTTTGCTACTTTTGAAGATAATTTTGGTAATATTTATAGCACAGGATCTGATGTTACCGGTGAATTGAACTTCACACATAGATCTGGGGGAAATAGGGTCATTTCTGGAACTTTTAAATTTACTGCAATATTACCAAGTGGCTTAGATACAATAACTGTTAACAAGGGTATTTTTTATGAAATTAGAACTATAGAATAATAAACCCTTATTTAAAAAAACATATCCCAAAAGCCATTCCAGCAAAGGAGTGGCTTTTTTTTATGTAATAAAGTTAACAACTCTTTTCTTTTTTTATCTGTTTTAAATAGTGGTTTTTATATTTTTAAACCTGAGTTTCAGAAACTCAAAAAACCCACAATTTAATTCTTCAAATAGTTTATGTTTTTAATTTTTGACACCGAAACTACTGGACTTCCAAAACGTTGGAACGCCCCTTTAACAGATAGTGATAATTGGCCAAGATGTATTCAGATTGCTTGGCAATTGCATGATAAAGAAGGAAAATTATTAGAACACGAAGATTATTTAGTAAAACCTGATGGGTTTAACATCCCGTATGATGCCGAAAAAATCCATGGTATTTCAACCGAACTTGCCCAACAAAAAGGAATCCCCCTTTCCGAAGTCATTGAGAAATTTTCCCAAGCACTTTCTAAAACCAAATTTATTGTTGGCCAGAATTTAGGTTTCGATAACAATATTATGGGAGCCGAATTTCTCCGTTTAGGAATAGATAACCCATTACCTAATTATCCCATATTAGATACTTGTACAGAAGTAACAGCAAATCTTTGTCAGATACCAGGTGGTCGAGGAGGAAAATATAAACTCCCCACCCTTTCAGAGCTTCACACCTTTTTATTTAACCAACCTTTTAACGAAGCACATAATGCCACTGCAGATGTGGAGGCAACGACACGATGTTTCTTAGAATTGGTTAGACGTAAAATATTCACAGCACAACAGTTAGATGTTCAACCCGATTTTTTTGAAACATTTTCTAAAGCAAACCCCGAATCTTTCCAACTGATAGGTCTGAAACATGTAAGTTTAAAAAAGGCTTCCGAAAAAATTCAGAAAGAAATAGAAGCCCAATCTGAAGAGGAATTTTCTTCCGAAGAAATAGACGAAAATATCGCTGGACTTGAAGCAATACCTTTTGCACATTTGCATAACCATTCTAAATTTTCAATTTTACAAGCAACTTCGAGTACACAAGACCTTATAAATGCTGCTATTAAAGACAAAATGCCTGCCGTAGCTCTTACAGATTCTGGAAATATGATGGGTGCTTTTCATTTTGTAAGAGATGTAAACAAATACAACAAAGGACTTTCTGAAGATGATACATACAAAAAACTCAAAGCCATTGTAGGTTGTGAATTCTTTGTATGCGAAGACCACTTAAACAAAAACCACAAGGATAATGGCTACCAAATTGTGATGTTAGCCAAGACAAAAAAAGGCTATCATAATTTAGCGAAAATGTCTTCTATTGCCTTTACAGAAGGGTTTTATTATGTTCCAAGAATCGATAGATCTATTATTGAAAAATACAAAGAAGACATCATCGTTCTTACTGGAAGTTTATACGGTGAAGTGCCGAATAAAATTTTAAATATTGGCGAAAAACAAGCTGAAGAAGCTTTAATTTGGTGGAAAGAAACTTTTGGTGACGATTTATACGTAGAAATTTCCAGACACAATCAAGAGGATGAAAAACGGGTAAATGCGGTGTTAATTCCGATGGCAAAAAAACACGAAGTAAAAATAATCGCCACTAACAACACCTATTATATAGACAAGGAAAATGCCAATGCACACGATATTTTGCTATGTGTAAAAGACGGCGAAAAACAGGCTACACCAATTGGTCGTGGTCGTGGTTATCGTTACGGACTTCCCAACCAAGAATATTATTTTAAGTCTCAATCTGAAATGAAATCCTTGTTTAAGGATCTTCCTGAAGCAATTTCAAATATTTCAGAAATTATTGAAAAAATTGAAGATTTCACTTTAGCTAGAGACGTGTTACTTCCAAAATTTGATATTCCTGAAAAATTTCAAAGTAAAGAAGACGAAATAGATGGAGGAAAACGAGGCGAGAACGCTTTTCTAAGGCATTTAACTTATGAAGGTGCAAAAAAAAGATACGGTGAACTCACCAACGAAATTAAAGAACGTCTCGATTTTGAGTTGGGAGTAATCGCTAATACAGGTTATCCCGGATACTTTTTAATTGTACAAGATTTTATAGCCGAAGCTCGAAAAATGAACGTCTCGGTAGGACCAGGAAGAGGCTCTGCTGCAGGTTCAGTGGTAGCATATTGCCTTTGGATTACCAATATAGATCCTATTAAATACAACTTACTTTTTGAGCGTTTTTTAAATCCAGAACGTGTGAGTATGCCCGATATCGATATCGATTTTGATGATGAAGGAAGAGGAAGAGTAATGGATTATGTAATAGAAAAATACGGAAAAAATCAAGTTGCCCAAATAATTACCTACGGTACCATGGCTGCAAAATCTTCAATAAGAGATACCGCTCGTGTGTTAGATTTACCTTTGCATAGTGCTGATAGAATTGCAAAGTTAATTCCAAATATGACCAAACTAAAAAAGATTTTTAGTTATAGTGATGCTGAATTACGAAGTAAATTTAGAAGTGATGAAGTACCTAAAGTAAATGAACTTCTAACCCTGTCTGAAGGAGACGACTTAGAAGCTGAAACTGTAAAACAAGCTAAAATTCTAGAAGGATCTGTTAGAAACGTAGGAACTCACGCTTGTGGAGTTATCATAACTCCCGACGACATTACCAATTTTGTTCCAGTTGCCACCGCAAAAGATTCCGACATGTTTGTTACTCAGTTTGACAACTCGGTAGTGGAAAGTGCAGGTTTGTTAAAAATGGATTTTCTTGGATTAAAAACATTGACCTTAATTAAGGACACCGTTAAATTGGTGAAATTAAAACACAATGTAGATTTAAATCCAGATGAATTTTCGTTGTACGATGAAAAAACGTTCGAGTTGTTTCAAAAAGGAGAAACCGTTGGGATTTTTCAGTATGAATCTGCTGGTATGCAAAAATATTTAAAAGACTTAAAACCTACTGTTTTTGACGATTTAATTGCCATGAATGCTTTGTATCGTCCAGGTCCTATAGAATATATTCCGAGTTTTGTTAAACGAAAAAACGGTGAAGAAGAAATTGTCTATGACCTTCCTGCAATGGAAGAATATTTAAAAGAAACATACGGAATTACTGTTTATCAAGAACAAGTAATGTTGCTTTCACAAAAATTAGCAAACTTTACCAAAGGTGAAGCAGACGTTTTACGAAAAGCAATGGGAAAAAAGCTAATTGATGTCTTGGATAATATGAAACCCAAGTTTATTAAACAAGCTCAAGAAAACGGTCATGAAGAAGAAAAATTAGAAAAAATATGGAAAGATTGGGAAGCCTTTGCAAGTTATGCTTTTAACAAATCACATTCTACTTGTTACGCTTGGATTGCCTACCAAACCGCTTATTTAAAAGCACATTATCCAGCAGAATATATGGCAGCCGTTCTCTCAAATAATATGAAAGATATTAAACAAGTTAGCTTTTTTATGGAAGAATGTCGCCGTATGGGATTAGAAGTTTTAGGTCCCGATGTAAACGAATCCTATTATAAATTTACCGTAAACGACCAAGGAGCCATTCGGTTTGGAATGGGTGCTATTAAAGGCGTTGGAGTAAATGCAGTAAAAACAATTGTCGAAAACAGAAAGAAAGAAAAATACAAATCTGTTTTCGATTTAGCAAAACGTATTGATTTAAGAGCCGCTAATAAAAAGGCTTTTGAAGGTTTAGCATTGGCAGGAGGTTTCGATGGTTTTAACGCTCATAGAGCCCAATATTTACACCCCGATGAAAACGGCGTTTTGTTTATTGAAAAAGTATTGAAATTTGCTTCAAAATATCAAGATTCTCAAAACAGTGACCAACTAGATATGTTTGGCGATTCTGCTGAAGTTCAGATACCTGAACCCGAAGTTCCTCCTTGTGAAGAATGGGGAACCCTAAAGAAATTGAAACAAGAAAAAGAAGTGGTTGGTATTTACATTTCAGGGCATCCTTTGGATGATTTTAAAACCGAAATAAGCAAATTTTGCAACTGCTCAGCATCAGATTTTAATTATTTAGAAAAATTTATTAATCGAGAAATGTGTTTCGGAGGAATGGTAAATAACGTACAGCATCGCGAAACAAAAATGGGTAAAGGGTGGGCTGCCTTTACTGTAGAAGATTTTAACGATAGTTATGAATTTAGAATTTTTGGTGAAGAATATTTAAAATTTCGACATTTTTTAATTCCGAATTCCTTCATCTATATAAGGGCAATGGTTAGAGAAGGTTGGATGGATCCAAAAACCAAAAAAAGAAAAGACCCAAGGCTTCAGTTTGTAAGTATGCAAATGTTACATGATGTTATGGATAATCAAGCTAAAAAGCTGACTATTAAATTTTCTATAGAAGAGTTAAAGGAAGAAATCATGAACGACTTGAGAGAAATTATTTTAGAAAACAGCGGTGATAAGCACTTAAAAATAGTAGTTTATGATGAAGAAGAAAAAATAAATATTGAAATGCCAAGCAAAAAATTTAAAGTGAATATCTCAAATAAACTTCTCAATCTTTTAGAAAATGAACAAATTGATTTTAAATTAAACTAAAAGAAATTTGAGATTTTACGATAAAGAAACACAATACAATTATTTATTATTCTAATGAATGCTATGTAAGTTTCAATTAAATTATTGACTACATTTGCATAACATTTTAAAATTAATATTATGGCATTAGAAATAACCGATAAGACGTTTGAAGAAACAGTGTTAAAAAGTGATAAACCCGTTTTAGTTGACTTTTGGGCAGCTTGGTGTGGTCCTTGTAGAATGGTGGGACCTATTATCGAAGAAATTAGTAAAGATTACGATGGAAAAGCTGTTGTAGGAAAAGTTGATGTAGATGCAAACCAAGAATTTGCTGCTAAATATGGAGTTAGAAATATACCAACAGTTTTGGTATTTCAAAACGGTGAAGTAGTAGGCAGACAAGTAGGAGTTGCTCCTAAAAATGTGTACGAAGAAGCATTAGATTCATTGCTTTCATAAATTAACAACATAAGATTTAAAAAAGGTTTGCTATATGGCAAACCTTTTTTATTTTAGACCTTATGGATATTAGGAAAGAAATAAACGAGATTACAGGATTTAATAACCTTGAACTACTTGCTCATCAAGTAGTAGAAGGATTTATTTCGGGATTGCATAAAAGTCCCTTTCATGGTTTTTCAGCTGAATTTGCCGAACACAAAATCTACAATCAAGGTGAAAGCACCAAACATATAGACTGGAAACTTTTTGCTAAAACCGATAAACTATACACCAAACGTTACGAAGAAGAAACTAACCTTCGTTGTCATTTAATTATCGACAATAGTAGCTCAATGCATTATCCATCTTTAAAAGATTATTCAATAAATTCCTTAAACAAAATAGGTTTTTCGGTATTAGCCTCAGCAGCAATTATGAATCTTTTAAAACGTCAACGTGATGCAGTGGGTTTAAGTATTTATAGTAATACATACGAATATTACAGTACTGAAAAAGGAAGTGAACGACACCATCAAATGTTATTAGCTAAACTAAATGAAACCCTCACCCATTCTCAAAAAAATATTAAAACAAAAACCTATACCTATTTACACGAAATTGCCGATAAGATTAGAAGAAGGTCAATGATTTTTTTATTTACCGATATGTTTCAGAGTGACGAGGAAGCCGAAAGATTGTTTGAAGCTCTTCAACATTTAAAATATAATAAACACGAGGTAATTTTATTTCACACCTTCGATAAAGAAAAGGAAATTGAATTCGACTTTTCAAACAAACCAAAACGATTTATCGATGTTGAAACTGGAAAACATGTAAATCTGTATGCCGATAACATTAAGGAGAATTATGAAGGAGCAGTAGTAAATTACTTTTCAGAATTAAAAATACAATGCGGACAATACCGAATTAAGTATGTTCCAGTGGACATTAACGGAAACTTCAGTACAATTTTAACCACCTATCTTATAGAGCGTCAAAAGTTTGTATAAATTGTAAAATAAAGCTAATTATTTTTCAAAAAATAGTTTGCCAAATTAAATAGGAGATGTATATTTGCCCTCGCTATTAAACAATAAGGGATTATTGTTAGCACGGTCTGGTAGTTCAGTTGGTTAGAATACCTGCCTGTCACGCAGGGGGTCGCGAGTTCGAGTCTCGTCCAGACCGCAATTAAAATGTTGTGTTGCCACGATTAATTTCGTGGAGTGTCTTTTTTAAGACCGATGAGAAGCTTGTCCTAAAGGATAGGCTTTTTTTGTATCTACAAAAAAACTTAATAATCTAGATTCTCTCTACGTTTCAACTCCTACTATATTGCAATTATTCCTTCGAAGAAATGAATTTCTTTAAAATAAATACCATAAGTGATTTAAAATTAAATTTTATATTCAATTTTTTATGTTGATGACATTTTTCAATCTCTCCGATGGAAAAGAAAACAAAAACAACAGATATGATACGTACTAATTTTATTTTTTCATTAATTTTTATTTCACTAATAATTTCTTGTAATAAAGACGATTCACAAGAAACTATAAATCAAGATTCCATTTCTAATTTCAATTCTCAAATTTGCCAAAACATTACAGGTCCAAAAGCCATATTTTGGGATGCTGCAAATGGGCTAGCTGTTCCTTTAAATCAAGTTCCTATTTTGGATAATGTTAGTGGACAGTTTATACACAGCCAGTTGCCATATTTGGGATTTCCGATGCCAACTGGTTATTCTGCAACCGAAATTTACGATCCTACAACTCAAGCAATAGGAGTAAATGTAATTAGAAACGATAATAATGTGGTTTGGCGTTACATACCAACTATTACTTTTGTAGGTAATATTTCTGAAACCGATATTATCGCTTTTGAAATAAACCAAATAATGAATTTTCACAACTCTGTAGTAACCCCTCAAGTTTTATGTACCGAAACCCGAAATGTTCCTAATAGTGGTTTTGAAGTAAACTTTACCGCTCGATTAATTAACTTTGGAAATTTTACAGCAACTGTTACTGTACAAACGTATTACTTTGCAGATTTAGACCGAACTTTTGCAAGTATCTCTGTTATATCAGGACCTAAAAACGAATACGACAACTTAATAATGAACATTTTTTTACCTCTATCATGGCAGCTAATCATTGGTCCTGAAGGTGTTCAAGATTCAGATTTAGATGGGTATCCTGATGGACAAGATGCAGAACCTTTAGACCCAAATATTCATTGATATATTTTTCACTTCAGAAAGAATAATTTATTTATTATATCAAAGAATACTAATAGGATAATCTATTTTTAATTAGTTTTCTCCTATGAAAACCAATTTAACATTGCTTCAAAAATTAGATAATATTTATTCTATAAATTGAAACCCACCACAGATGTGA
>JALWUJ010000116.1:0-12251 GCA_027080135.1 Flavobacteriaceae bacterium
AAAAAGTTTCTTTTGAAATATATTCTTTTCTTGGTTTACCTTCTTCAATTGGTTTCATTTTCTTAAATGCTTTAAAAGTTCCGTCACTATTTATTTCAAGATATTCATAATGCTCTTGAAACCAACCATTACCTTTGCTTGATATTCTAATTTTTGACCAGTTAATTTCTTCAAAAAGTGTCTTAGAGTTATACAGTTTAATTATTTTAAAAAAATCTGGAGTGTAATTAGTATCGGAAATAATCTTTTTTGATTGTTCGTGGTATCTATTTTTGAGACGTGCAGAAATTGCAATTGCAGAACGATTAATTGGTCGAATATAAAGACTGTCAGAAGTCAGTTTAGTTATTTTAAACCACGAATCTGGTATTGAATTATCAGGGCAAGGAATAGTAATAATTTTTCCGTTTTTATCAGTTGTCGAACATTCTGATTTTGGATAAATATGCTTAATTTTTAAAGTGTCTTTTGATATTTTATATCCGCTGAAAAAATCAAAAATATCACTTTTAACAATTCCATTATTTTCCGTTATAAATGCTTCTTGATTATTAAAAAGCCAAGTACCTTTCAGTTCTTGTCCTTGTAAGTTTAAAGAACTAATTAAGATTATTATAACTAAAATTTTCAATTTTTCTAAGATTTTTTTAATGCACCACAACGGTTTGTGTATGAGTAGTGGCAATTAAAAAGCCCTCATTTTCAGTTAAAAACAAAGGTACGAAAAAGCGCAAACTTTGAGGTTTGCACTTTCTTAGCCATTACTTATACACGTTGTTGGCAATAGTAATTTTTAGAACGGATTTGTTGCCCAAATTGTCACCTCAGGAATAAATCCTTTGTCTCTCATTTCTACGGTTAAAATAATTGTATGAGCAATTTCTTCTGAACTTAACTTTTTTGATTCTTCATTCCGTTCTTTTCTTGTTAAATCTCCAAAAGCTGTTGTTACTTCACTTGGGTTCACTAAGCATACTCTAATGTTATCTTTTCTTAATTCTGCTTGCCAAGATTGAGTTAGACCTCTTACAGCAAATTTTGATGCAGCATAAACGCTTCCTCTTGCAAAACCTTTTAAACTAGCAGTAGAACCAATGTTTATGATATTGCCATAATGTTGTTTTTTAAAAACAGGGAGTATTTCTTGTGTTAGTAAAGTTAAACCAAATACATTGGTCTGGTAAATGTCCATTAAATTTTGTTCGGTAATTTCTCCTAATACTGGAAACACCCCAACTCCTGCGTTATTGATTAAAACATCAATTTTCCCATCTAACAAATCAACTATCTTTTTAGCCTTTTGAGGGATTGATTTCAAATCACTAATATCAAACAGAAAAGGGATTGCTCCCAATTCTGCTGCAACTCGTTGCAATTTTTGATTGTCTCTTCCGGTAATTACAACTTTGGCTCCTTTCGCTTTAAATCGTCGAGCTGTTTCTTTTCCTATTCCCGAGCTTCCTCCTGTTATAACTACATTTGAGTTTTTTATATTCATAGTATTATTTTTCAATTGTTAATAAATGCCCCATTTGCAATGCATCTTTGACTAATGATTCTTGAATTGGAGCAACTTTATCATTATAGTCCAAAACACCATAATCAATACCAGCAACAACTCTTTCTACCCGAGTTCCTTTATTTGCCTCTACAAGTGATGTGATTTTATCAGCCACTAATTGAGGATCTAGTGCTTCATCTGTCGCATAAAAACTTTCAAAATTTTTTAACATTGCGTGAGGAACATCTTTATGTTCTCCGTACGCATTAAAAACTTCTTGATCATCTTCTTTTGGTCCCGTAAATAATAGGTTTGTTCCGAATGGACCAGGTTCTACAATACTAACTTCAACACCAAATGGAGCTAGTTCATATCGCATTGCCTGAGAATAAGCCTCAACAGCGTGTTTACTTGCACAATAAATACCAAAATATGGAAATGTTAATCTACCTGCAAGAGAAGTTACATTTATGATAAGACCTTCTTTCTGACTTCTCATAAATGGAGCAACGGCTTTTGTTGTTCGTAAAATTCCAAAAAAATTGGTTTCAAACTGATCTTTAGCTTGTTGAATACTATAGGCTTCTGTAATTCCTACAAACATATAACCCGCATTGTTTATCAAGTAATCAATTCTACCGTCAACATTTACAATAGACTGAATTGCATTTGAAACCGATTCATCAGAATTGACATTCATATCAATCACTGAAATTTTTAAGTTTTCTTTTTTTGCAATACTCAAAAGTTCTTCTTTTTTTAAGGAGTTTTTTGTTTCACTGTTCCTCATTGTTGCCCAAACGTTATAACCTTTTCTTGCTAATGTAAGTGTGGTTAAATAACCGAAACCACTACTACTTCCTGTAATTACTACTGTTTTGTTTTTTGATTCTTTCATTTTAATTGAGTTTTAAATTGTGAATTAAATATTAGACCAGTCTAATATATTACGGTTAAAAAAAATTATAAAATATATTTATCTAAGTATAGAATAAATGTCTTTATGGAATCTACATTTTTAGATGATTTCATTCTTAGCAATGCTCCTTCCCACATTGTGAGAATAAAGTCACTTACTGTTTTGGCGGATTCATCTGCCTTGATATTTCCCATAATTTGTCCCTCTTGGATACAGTTCTCAAAATTTACTTGCCAAATAGATAACTCGTTTGCAACCGAATTACTAAATGATTCAGAAAAGTCAGATAACTCAGTACTACAATTTCCAAGCAAACAGCCTTCTTTAAAATCTTTAGCTTCATATACTTTTTTCATATCCTCAAAGAATGAAATAATTCTATCTTTATGGGATTTAGTATCATCTTCTAAGTAATTTTTAAGAATTGTTAATGATTTTTTAGAATAGTAACGAATTACTTGTAGTCCAAAATCTTCTTTACTTTTAAAATAATAATAGAATGAGCCTTTCGGAATATTGGCTTCCTTTAAAATCTTATTTAAGCCGACACTATGGTAGCCATTTTTAAGAATTAAATTAGTCCCTATTTCTAAGATGTTTTCTACTGTTTCTTTTTTCATTTAATTTAAATATTAGACCAGTCGGTCTACAAATGTAATTATTAATTTTGAATTACAAAATATTTCCTGAGATTTTTTTTTATTATTGCCAACTTGTTATATCAAAACCAAAAGTAATAATTATATACCAATATTTCCGGATAAATGTACTTTTTTATCAACTTTATCTGTCCCAACCAAAACCTTTATAGCACTATCCAAAGGGCTCTCTATCTTCAACAAATCACGCTTTGCCACATGAGTATATATCATCGTTGTCTCTGGCTTACTATGCCCCAATAATTCTTGTATATGTCGCAATCCAACTCCATTCTCTACCAAATGTGTCGCATAACTATGTCGTAAAGTATGAGGCGTAACTCGCTTTTTTATTTTTGCTCTCATTGCCGAAACCTTTAAAAACTTCCTAATACTTGCAGCACTATATTCTCCCCCATTAGGGTTCTCTATAAAAAACTCCTTAGGTACATAGGTCATATAATAATTTCTGTACAACGGTACAAAACTCTCTGCCAATATCACTACCCTATCCTTTCTACCCTTACCATTCCTAATAAATACCTGCCGCCTATCTACATCTATATCACTCAAACGCAAAGTCAAAACCTCACCAATTCGCAACCCTGCCGAATACAATAAAGCTAGCACCGCCCTATGCTTTAAATTCCTCGTACATCGTAACAAATCTATTACCTCCTCCTTACTCAATACAGATGGCAAATAACTCGATCGCTTAGGTCGTATCAAATCTTCAACTACCAAATTACTCTCAGGCAAAAAATTACCAAAATGCTTTATCGCACTCACCAATTGCCTATGCGTACTTATTGCATATCTTTTATAACTAACCTGTCGCTCTACAAACAATCTAACATCTACATTAGTCAATTCATTCAAAGGTTTATCCGAAATAAATTCAACAAAATCAGCCACAAAAGTAAAATATACCTTCACTGTATTTTCACTTAACCGAAGCCCTTGCAAATAACTCACAAAATCCCTTATAACCTTCTTGTTTTCTTCATTAATAACCCTTCCAACCCTTGGCTTTTTTAAAATCGAAGCTGAAGTTTTTCTATCTGAAACCGAAGAATAATCAACAAAAACACCCTTTTCATTAAGCAAACTATACAACCTATGAAGCGTCATATTACTTTTTGAAACATAAAAAGTCTTATTTCTTGCACTCCAACGTACATACGGAAGACCGTTTACTATATCCTTTAACTCCAAATTATACTTAAATCCTATCGAAAAACATTCCTGACCCCTATGAAACAATTCTCCCAATACAACCTTAAATAAAGTATCACTCATAACTACTATAAAAAAATTAACTTAACAACAATATATACAACCCCTTAAAAGAGTTTTAAAAAATATCGAAGTCAAAACGGGAAGTCTTTCCAAAAATACAAAAAAATGAAACCACAAACAAAAAACAATACTTAACAATTACTCAAAAGTATAAGTTTAACCTCTATCTCTACAATATAAAAAAATTAGTAATGCCAACTAAAATCATTCTACTTATCCTAAAATCAATTTATTACAATATTTAATAAAATTTTAAATTTCAACAACTTACTTTTAAGCATTATTTAAAAAAGCATACTAATAAAATTAATTCAAATCATAAACTCATACCAATCAAAAAGTTTAATGCAACTCACCCTCCATTCTAAGGGAGAACTAAGGAGGATTGTATTAATACCTTAGCTACTCCATAGCTACTCCATAGCTACTCCATAGCTACTCCATAGCTACTCCGTGTTAACTCCGTGTTAACTCCGTGTTAAAGGCGTGTCAATGCGTGTCAAACTCCTAACTAATATTTTTATACTATTTAACCACAAAATCAACATCTTTTACCACACTTTAGCTTAGAATAATCACATCATAATAAAATACCTTTGCAAGTAAGTAATACAAAGCAATCTCATATAATTCAACCACAAAGTTTGTTGTAACTCTCCTTCACTTCTAAAAGTGAGCTAGAGTAAGATGTATTAATACCATAGCTACTCCATAGCTACTCCATATCTACTCCATATTTACTCCATAGTAAAGGCATATAACAACAAACAAAAACATCCTTCCAAAATTTCCCCCTTTTTTTTCCTCACTTCGAAGAAAAGATTGGAGAGAGGGTGTACTAAAACATAAAAGACCAATCTTAATAATTTACCCTATATTTGATATTTAATACCAAACAATGCTACTAAACTTATCTATCGGTGTCTTTATCATCGGAATCACCATTGTCATACAAGCCTACGGAACCAAATACTGGTTAAGTCATGTACTTAAACAAAAAGAACAAAAACAATTTACTCAATTCGACAGTAAAGTTGTTAAATTAATGATATTTACTGCTTTATTCTTATTGTCACTTAACTTCTTAGAAGCCATTGTTTGGGGCTTTACATACTATCTTTTACCCGGTATTACCGAGTTTCAATCTTTAGAAAAAGCCATTTACTTCTCCTTAGTCACTTTTACCACTTTGGGTTATGGCGAAATTACCATTAGTTCTTCAAACAGAATCTTAGCGGGATTAGAAGCCATGAGCGGCGTCTTACTATTAGGTTGGACAACTGCAATGATGTTCTCAATGCTTCAATACGTAACTAAAAACACCTTCAATAAAAATAAAGACAACTAATATGGCGACCACAAAAGACGAAACCATCACTCCCGAAAAGCCTATAAAAACCACTCCCGAAACTCTTTCCAAAGAAAAAAAGAACCCCATTAAGCTAATCACCCAAATAGTTCTAATACTTTCAATATTATTTTTTGTTTGGTATATTTTATCCGAAAGACATACTCCCTATACCGATCAAGCACGTATTAAAGGCTTGGTAACTCCCATTACTTCTAGGGTTTCCGGAAATATTATAGATATTAAAATCCAATTACACAGTCAAGTAAAAGCTGGAGATACCTTGTTTCAGATAGACCCCACTCCTTTTCAAATAGCCGTACTAAAAGCCGAAGCCAATATAGACAATGCTACGCAATCGGTAGCTGCAAGTACTTCTTCGGTAAAGTCGGCTGCAGGAAGACTGGGAGTTGCCAAAGCACAGTTAGACCGTGCCCAACGCAATTGGAATAGGGTAAAAAAAGTAATGCGGGAAAACGCAGGTGCCTTATCCGAAAACGATAAAGACCAAGCCGAAACAGCACTTTTAACCGCTACAGAGCAAGTAGCCTCTGCCGAAGCAAACTTAGAAAGATCCAAACAATCCTTAGGAGATTCAGGCCCCGATAATCCTAAAATACGAGCCGCTTTACAAGACTTAGAAAAAGCACAATTAGACCTAGCCTTTACCACCATAATAGCTCCTACAGACGGCGTTATCGAGAGTTTCGATATAGACCTCGGCTATTTTGCAAGTGCAGGGCAGCCTATTACCACCTTAATTTCAGAAACAGATGTTTGGATACAAGCAGATTTAAAAGAAAACAACCTTTCGTTAATGAAGGTAGGAAACCCCGTTAAGTTCACCTTAGACATCGAACCCGGAAAGATTTTTAAAGGAACCGTAAGAAGTATGGGGTTTGGTGTGGCAACAGACCAACCAAGCAAAGGCGGACTCCCAAGCGTGAGTTCTAAAAACGGATGGCTACGCGATCCACAACGCTTCCCAGTAGTAATTAGTTTCGAAAATAACAACAACAAATTAAAAGACAGAATCCGAATTGGTGGTCAAGTAGATGTGGTAGTTTATACTGGCAACAACAGTATTTTAAACGCATTAGCTTCCTTCAGAATTAAGCTAAACTCTTGGTTATCTTATGTTAGGTAAAAGTTCCATAACAAAAATAAATTCCTACAACTGGGCGGTATCTATCCCAGTACTACGTTATGTGGTCGGCATAAGTTGTATACTTTTGGTCACAGCCTTAATGGGGTATCCCCTCGCCTATTTAACCACCGTTTTAGCATTAAGCTATTTAGCTCCAGGCACAAAACCACTAAGTTTTAAACAAGGTGCTGGGTTTATGGTGATGTTAATTATTATCAACACTATTACGCTAATTATAAGTTCCGTTTTAAAAGAGTATCCCTTGGTTTTTATGCCCATTTTATGTTTAGGAATCCTCTGGATTTATTATACAAAAAAACTACCCTTGGTTTTAAAAGTATTTTCTATAATTAGTGTATTTGTAATTCCCTTACTTTCTTTAGAACCTACCGGAATAAGTGCCTTAGTTGCCATTGCATTAATAATAAATGCCTTTATGTCCTTGGTATTATCACAACTGTTTTTTGTCATTTTACCTTGGTCCGAAGCAGATGAAGCCTTTGTAAAAGAAAAACAACAAGCTCCAAAACAAACCGAACAACAACGATTTAAATACGCTTTAAACATCTTAATTATCTTATTACCTGTATTATTGCTATTCTTTTTACTAAAACTTTCTGGAGGATTATTAATCCTAATTTTTATCGGAATCCTTTCTACAAGTCCAGCACTAGCCAACGCAAAAGTGGGTAAATTTATGATTGTTGCTAACATACTTGGTGGCTTGTTTGCTATTATCGCCTATAAATTATTAGTTTTTGTACCCATGCTCCCCTTTATGATTTTACTTACTTTATTAGTGGGTTTTCTCTTCGGAAGTAAACTCTTTTCAAAAGCTAAAATAGCTCCCATCTTCGGAACGGGTTTTTCTACATTTCTACTTATTCTTGGAACGGTAACCTCTTCAGACGATGCAGCAGGTTCCACTTTATGGACACGACTCATACAAATATCCATTGCAGTAATCTACGTGGTTTCTGCCTTTACTATATTGAATTATTTTCAGAAAAAGAAAAGCACTACAACATGACCAAAAACTTAAGTAAATACTACCTTTTAGCGTTTTCTGCTTTACTTCTGAATCTTACTTCATGTAAAGTGGGAAAAGACTATGAAAGAGAAGAACAAAACCTTCCCGAAACCTTTCGTCAAGATTCAAAAACGGAAGCGTCAATTGCAACTATTAATTGGTGGGAACTTTTTAAAGACCCTGTTTTAGTAGAATTAATTAATACCGGATTAAAAGAAAATAAAAACATTAAAATGGCGGTGACTCGCTTGGAAGAATCTAATATTATATTCCAGATATCCAAAGCAGATTTCTATCCAAATATCAATTATTATGGTGGAGCTTCTACGGGTATTAATTCGCAAACCAATACGTTTAATAATAATATTGCTGCTGGAGTAAATGTTTCATATACAATAGATTTATGGCAACGTATTAAATCGTTAAATGAAGCATCCAAACAAGAATACCTAGCTTCAGAATACGGTTATAGAGCCGTAACTGTTTCCATTATATCTTCCATAGCAACGGCCTATATAGCCCTAAGAGATTTGGATAACCGATTGCTTATTTCAGAAAAAACCGCCAAAAACTTTACCGATAACTTAGGCGTGATGAAAGCCCGTTTTGATGGCGGCTTTGTAAACGAAGTAGATGTCACCCAATCTAAAATTCAGCTTATCGAAGCCCAAACCACTATTGAAACCTTATTGCGTTCTAGAGCTCAAATAGAAAACGGCATTAGTGTCCTTTTAGGTTCAGTGCCTATTGACATTCCTCGTGGGCTTCCGTTGCAAGAACAAATATCTTTACCTGAAGTTCCTACCGGAATCCCTTCAGAATTATTAAGCAGAAGACCAGACGTACTAGAAGCCGAACGCCGACTAGAAGCTCAAACCATTAAAATTGGTGCAGCAGAAGCACTTCAGTACCCTTCCTTAACCATTAGTTTAGATTTGGGAGTGAGTTTGCTAAACCCGGTAACCTTTTTTAGCGACTTGGGTGCACAGTTATTTGGTCCTATTTTTAACGGTGGAAAAATTAAACAAGGCATCGAAATAGAAAAAGTACGAACCGAACGATTGTTGTATAATTATCAATTATCGTATCTTACCGCTATTAAAGAGGTAGAAGATGCTATGATTGCTCAAAACACTTACCACAAAGAGTACGAGTTAAGGGCAGAACAAATGAAGTTAGCAACAAAAGCTTCACACTTAGCTTGGGTACGTTATGACGGCGGACTTACCAGTTACTTAGAAGTATTATCTTTACAAAGTAGCCAGTTTTCAGCAGAGCTAAAAGCATCGGCAGCCCTGCAACAAGAATTACAATCCATCATCAACCTTTATACAGCCTTAGGTGGTGGCTGGGAAATAATAGAAGAAAAACAAAACAACTAAAACTATATTATGAGTATTCAAAATTCAAAAAACACAATTAACAACTACATTAAAATTGTAGTACTAACCATATTATTAATTTGGAGTTTTATGATTATTAAAACATTTGTTTTATTAATGATTTGGTCCATTATTGTAGCTGTTGCTCTCTATCCCTTTTACAATAAAGTAATCGGCTTGTTTAAAGGTAAAAAGAAAGGCCTGGTCACTAGCTTGTTTATCATTGCTTTAATGGCATTAATAATTGCACCTTCCTTTAGTGTTACTGGAAATATTGTCGATAAATCGAAAGATATCTTCAATAATTTTGAGAGCGGTACTTTAGAAATCCCACCACCAAACGCCTCGGTAAAAGAATGGCCATTGGTTGGTAAAAAACTTTACGGTACTTGGAGTAACGCATCTAATGATATGGAATCGTTTATTAAAAACAATCCAGAAGAAGTAAAAAGCTCTGTAGGTTGGTTTTTCGACTCGTTTAAAGGCTTAATGACTTCCGTGTTACTTTCTTTAATTGCTCTAATATTAGCAGGTGTATTTATGTCTTCTGCCGATGAAGGCTACCAAACAGGCGTTAAATTTATGGATAAATTAATGGTAGGTAAAGGAAAAGACTTAATGACCATGTGTACCAACACCATCCGAAGCGTGGTAAAAGGAATCTTATTAGTTGCTGTTATCCAAGGAGTATTGGCCTATTTTGGATTTGCGATGATAGGAATGTCATCTATGGCTGGAATATTGGCGATTGTAGTCATCTTTGCAGCAATCATACAAATACCAGTTTCTTTAGTGGTAATTCCAGTAATTATTTATGTGTTCTCTTTTGCTGAAACAACTCCAGCTATCATCTTCGCAATTTATATGATGATTGTGGCACTATTAGACAATGTACTTAAACCAATGTTACTGGCAAAAGGCTTACAAACACCAATGATAATTATATTAATGGGAGCCATTGGAGGAATGATTTTTCAAGGAATATTAGGGCTTTTTATCGGACCTGTAGTACTAGCTATTATGCATAATCTTTATATAGCTTGGGTGAATGATACAGAGGTAGATGTAAATTAATGCTATTTTGGGATTTAAATCACAAATAGAAAAACATTATTATAGAACAGCTCTTTTTGAAGATATTTTAAAAAGATTGAAAGACTTAGATGTTAACCTAGATAATGTAACAAGAAAAGACATCGCTAGCGTGGATGAGTTTCACGTTCGTGGCGCTGCAGTTTCAAAAGAATTGGCCAAAACAATTAACCTTAAAAAAGCAAACATCCTTGATGTTGGCTGTGGTATTGGAGGCCCTTGTAGAATGTTGTCAGACGAATACAGTTGTCACGTTACAGGTATAGATTTATGTGAAGAATTTATACGTACCGCAACCCATTTATCCGAATTAGTAGGTCTCTCCCACTGCACCAAGTTTATATATGGTGATGCTACTCAATTACCTTTTGATGAAAATGTATTTGATGTTGTTTGGACATAACATGTGCAAATGAATATTTGTGAAAAGGCTTCTTTCTATTCCGAAATAGATAGAGTTCTTACCACAATGGAACTTTTATCTATTATGACATTTTCAAAAAAGGAAATGAAAAAGTTACCTATCCAATGCCATGGGCTAACGAAGAAGAAATTAGCTTTCTGCAAACTCCTTCTGAAATGAATAGCATACTTGAAAAATTAGGCTATCATCAAGTAGAATCCACCGACCAAACTCAAAAAGGAATCGAATTCTTTGAAGCAGTTTTAGAGAAAATAGGAAAATTTGGACCTCCAAAACTTGGACTCAATGTCTTAATGGGAGCATCGACAAAAGACAAGATAATCAATTTACTTTCAGGTTTAAAAGAAGGTAAAATAATGTTGCAAAGTGGTATTTATAAAAAGAAATAGTAGTGTTTTTATTTCCTTCAACCAAATTTAAAAACTTTATATAAAACTAATAAGGTAGTAATTTTAAAATTACAAGCCTTATTTTATGAAATAATAAAAGCATAATATTTCTTTTAAAAGTAAGCTAATTAATCTTATTTAAAATCACTAATATTGCATTTTAAATTACTAACCATACCACAAATAATATGAAAATTAAATTCTTTACACTAATCATTACGGTATTATTAAGTACATACAGTTACTCTCAAATCTCTTTTGAGAAAGGATATTATATTAGTAATTCAGATCAAAAGATTGAATGCTTGATAAAAAACATGGACTGGAAAAATAATCCCACTGAATTTATTATCAAGTTAACTGAAGATTCAGAAAAGAAAACAATGATATTAAGGTCTGTTAAGGAATTTGGTGTTTATAATAAATCAAAGTTTATTCGAAAATTTGTTGATATAGATAGATCTAGTGAGAATATAAATGAAATGAATTATGACAGGAATCCTACTTTTAAAACAGAGCAAATTTTTCTAACCGTACTCATTGAAGGTGATGCCAATCTATATAGTTATTCAGATAAAAATTTGAAACGTTACTTTTTTAGTGTAGGCGATAGTTTTGTTGAGCAATTGGTTTACAAAAGTTATTTAAACTCAAAAGGAAACGTAGCTAAAAATATAAGTTATAAGCAACAATTATTAAACAGTTTAAAATGTGAGAATATTTCCAAAAACGATATCAACAATCTTACATACAAAAAGAAGCCTCTTATGAATTTCTTTACTAAGTACAATAATTGTGTTGGAAGTGAAAATAAAAATTTTGAAGAAAAAATTATACGAGATAAATTTAATCTAACGTTAAGAACAGGGTTAAATTTTTCATCATTGAATATAAATGGAGATGAAGCTGCAAATGAAGTTCGAAATGTAGATTTTGGAAATAAAACAACATTTAGATTTGGATTGGAAGCCGAATTCATAATGCCTTTTAATAAAGATAAATGGTCAGTTATTCTTGAACCAACATATCAATATTATAAATCTGAAGTAAGTAAAATTATTTTTTCAAATACAGTATTTGAA
>JALWUJ010000116.1:12261-15485 GCA_027080135.1 Flavobacteriaceae bacterium
TTATATTAAAATAGATTATAAATCAGTTGAGATACCTGTCGGATTTAGGTATTACATCTTTTTAAATGAAAATTCTAAATTCTTCATAAATGCATTATTTATATTTGATATTGAAAAGAAATCAGAAATAGAATTTGAAGACCTTAACGACTTAACTATTTCAACAAGAAACAATTATGGGATTGGAGTTGGTTATAAATTTCTTAACCGTTATAGTTTAGAGGCTAGATATATAACACCAAGAGAAATATTAAGTAATTACCCTCATTTTAAATCTAACTATAATTCTTTCTCTCTTATTTTTGGAGTTTCTGTGTTTTAATTTTTTTTATTTAAACTTTATATAATATACCTTTTATATTAGTTTTGATGAATATAGATAGTATTAAAAATATATCATAAACAATTAAACACCTTCGAAAACAATGTACTGGCTCTTGAAGCCTTTCAGGTATAGGTTTATGGTTAGAATTTATTGGTACTGCAGTGCCTTGGGCTAACACTTTTAGGTTTAAAAAAAGTAAAAATAATACTGAAAAACAGTGTTTATAAGAAATAATATATTTATTATCTTTAGAGTACTAATCTATACAAATCATTATGACAACGGTAAACACTTATTTAACCTTTAACGGTAATTGCGAAGAAGCCTTTAATTTTTACAAATCTATTTTTGGTGGAGAATTTAGACATATTGGAAAATTTAGCGATATGCCAGCAGATCCAAATTATTCAATACCCAAAGAGCAACTTAATAGAGTAATGCACGTTTCCTTCCCTATTGGAAATACCGTTTTAATGGGAAGTGACACCGGAGGCGAATGGGCATCCAATTTTAAACAAGGAACCAATTTTTCGGTTTCCATCAATACCGATTCTCAAGAAGAAGCTGATCGTTTATTTAAAGAACTTTCAGAAAAAGGACAAGTAATTATGCCAATGAATAAAACATTTTGGGATTCTTATTTTGGAATGTTCACCGATCAATTTGGGATACAATGGATGGTTAGTTATGATGAAGTACCAAAACATTAATTAAAAAATATAAACTCATGGTAGAACAATTAAAAGTTTCAGATAACAATGTTTTATCACTAGAAGCCTATGGAGGCTTTACGGAAGTAGATGAAAAATACTGTCAAAAACTATTTAATCAGAAACTAGAACTAGGCTTTGAAACAGTAAACATACTTATAAAAATAGATGAATTAAAAGTAAGTCAAAGTAGTATTAAAGCTTTGCTAGAAGACATGGTTTGGGCTTTAAGAAACTATACCCAAATGGGTAAATTGGCTATTGTTGCCAACTCCTCTATTATAAAACATTTAGTTTCGGTAGATAATTTATTTTTTGCTAATAAAGAAAAAGGGAGAGAAGAACGTTATTTTGATATTTCAGAAATTAAAGAAGCTTTTGAATTTGTAAATAATTAACAAAACCACAATAAAACTTCAGAACACTTAATTAATTAGACTTTAATTTAAGTACTACTCATATTTTTAACGAAATAATTGAATATTTTATAATTTTATTTATATAAAGACATTTTTATCTTAATATATTTTGTATCTTGTATGAGTATTAATTTTAAATATATTAGAGATGAGCAAAAAAAGAAAATTTGTTGTATGGTTTTTTAGTTTATGGGCTATCTATTGGGTATATGAATTTGTAGTAAGAAATATAAGCCCTGAAGCAAATATTAGAGTAGATTTAATGGTAGTGTTTCCTGTATTAATTTTACTATCATTATACTTTATTTACCATATGATAAAAGCTTAATTATCAAACCTATTAAACATTTTTTAAAGCGTTTTGATATACCTTTTCATAAAGAGGTACAACACTTTTTGTTTCAAAGTTTTTGGAGATTTTTCTAGCTTCTTTTTTAAATTTAGCGTGCATTTTAGGGCATTCTAAAATAGTTATAGCATTTTTAGACATTTCGTCAACATCGCCTACATCACTTAAGAACCCACTTTTTCCTTGAATATTAACTTCGGGTAAACCTCCAGCGTTACTAGATATTACAGGCACACCACAAGCCATAGCCTCTAAAGCAACCAAACCAAAACTTTCGTGCTCAGAAGGTAAAATAAATAAATCGCTAAAACATAGTATTTTATCTACTTCGTGACTATTACCAACAAATAACACTTTTTCCGATATTCCTTTTTCACGACAGAGTTTTTCTGCTGGTTTCTTTTCAGGCCCTTCTCCTACCATTATTAATTTTGCAGGCATTTTTTTCTGTATTCGATTAAATACTTCAATAACAGTATCTATACGTTTTACCTTTCGTAAATTACTAATGTGTGTGATTATTTTTTCATCTTTATTGGCAATTATATCACGTTCTTTTTCAGAATAAGAGCCATTGTACTTATCAATATCAATAAAGTTGGGAACTACGTGAATTTCTTTTTTAATATTAAAGAGGCGTAAAGTATCTTCCTTTAAACTTTCAGAAACAGAGGTTACCGCGTCGCTATTGTTAATACTAAAAGTTACCGCTGGTTTGTAAAAAGGATGGTTTCCTACCAAAGTAATATCGGTACCGTGAAGCGTAGTCACCATAGGAATTTTTATTCCTTCTTCTTCCAACATCTTCTTTGCCATATAACCCGCATAAGCATGCGGAATAGCATAATGTACGTGTAGTAATTCAATTTTATGAAGCTTTACCATATCTACCAATTTACTCGACAAAGCAAGCTCATAAGGCTGATAATGGAATAAGGGATATTTAGGAACGGTTACTTCATGAAAATGAACATTACTGTGTAATAATTGCAAACGCACAGGTTGCTTATAAGTAATAAAATGAATTTCGTGACCGTGTTCAGCCAAAGCAATTCCTAATTCGGTGGCAACTACTCCACTTCCTCCAAAAGTTGGATAACAAACTATTGCAATTTTCATAGTAATATATTTTATTTATTCTTCAATAGCTTCATAAATTGCTTGTTGAATATCACTTCTTAAATTATTTTTGATAATCTTTCGGTTTGAAGCATCTGGATAAGTTCGGTTAGAAAGAAACACGTAAATAAGCTCGTTCTCTGGATCTGCCCAAGTAAAGGTTCCTGTAAATCCGCTATGTCCAAAACTGGACATGGGTACACAACCGCAAGTGGGACCAACGTCTCCAAGTTGTGGTTTGTCGAAACCTACTCCTCTCCTTACATCCTTATCGCAATAATTACAAGTATTAAATAAGTCCA
>JALWUJ010000117.1 GCA_027080135.1 Flavobacteriaceae bacterium
ATATTTTATTGTAGGCGTGCCATTATTTATATTTATATACTTAACTAATAACAAACAACTTATTAATCCACTAGGATTAAATAGAAATATTTTGACAGCACTCGGGATTGCATTTATCTTTACAATTCCTATGTTTATTGGCTATGGAATATTAAGTGATTTTGCTGTAAATATTACCGGGAAAAGATTTTGGTTTTATTGTGTTTTTGCTGCCTTTTTTGAAGAACTTTATTACAGAGGTATTTTCTTTGGTCAATTATTTCAAAAAACAAAACTTGGTTTTCTTTCCGCTCTGTTGGTGAGCGCATTGTTATTTGCTTCTTTACATCTTTATCAAAGTGACGACACAAAAACTCTAATTGGCATATTTATTACCACTTTAATGGGAGCAGGTCTTTTTGCATGGTTATTTGTAGAATGGGATTATAATTTATGGATTTCAATAGGGTTACATTTATTTATGAATTTATCTTGGGATATTTTTTCGATTTCAGAAAATGCGTTGGGAAGTATAAATGCCAATTGGATTAGAGGTATCTCTATATTGTTTGCAATCTTAGGAACGATTATTTACAAAAAGCATAAAAAGAAACCTTTGTTGATTAACAAACAAAACCTAATACTAAAAACAAGTTTAACAGAGATTACGCAATAGGGTTCGCAATAAGAATTCAAAATGCAATAAATAAGGGTTTTATACCAGAAATTGATATAAATTAGTAAAACGACTGATTTACAGTAATTTGAACTTGTAATAGAAATGCTATTGCGTAATCTCTGTTTAATAAAAAAATTAAAAAATGAATGATTTATTCCTCTTATTTTAATGTTTACAAGGTATTACTTAACTTTGTGATATGAGGTTACTATTTTTAGCATTGTTCTTTATTTCACTTACATCTTTTAACAACGGTAATTACACCTATACACTTGCTGTTTTAAAATATCATGGAGGTGGAGATTGGTATGCAAATCCAACGGCATTACCTAATTTAGTGAAATTTTGTAACAAGGAATTACACACATCTATTGACCCTAATGTGGAAAATGTTGAAGTAGGCAGTATGGACATCTTTAATTATCCCGTTGTTCACATGACCGGTCATGGCAACGTGATTTTTTCGAATCAAGAAGCTGAAAATTTAAGAACGTATTTAATTAGCGGTGGTTTTTTGCATATCTCAGACAACTACGGAATGGACCAATTTGTACGCCCTCAAATGAAAAAAGTATTTCCCGAACTGGAGTTTATCGAACTTCCATTTTCACACCCCATCTACCACCAATCCTATGATTTTAAATCCGGACTACCAAAAATTCACGAACACGACAAAAAAGCTCCGCAAGGTTTTGGTTTAATTTATGAAGGTCGTTTGGTTTGCTTTTATGATTATGAATGTGACTTAGGAGATGGATGGGAAGACGAAGAAGTTCATCACGACAGTGAAGAAAAACGAAAAAAAGCTTTACAAATGGGGGCAAATATTGTAGAATTTGCTTTAACCGGTGCATTGGATAAATAATCGTATGTTTGAAGAAGTGTTTAAATGGATATTCAACCCTGATTTAAATTGAAAAATTATCCCTACATATTTTTAGGATGGATTTTTTTAAGCTACTTTATTTCTTCTTGTAGCCCAACAAAATATGTCGGTGAAAACGAATATTTACTGGATAAAAACACCATTATTTTTGAAGATGATTCCATTTCAAACCCTTTAAAAATTCACCCTGTTACTGAGGATGAGTTACTACCAATTCTTAAACAACGCCCTAACCGGAAAATACTTTTGGGCATCCGATTTTATTTAAGGCTGTACTCTCTTTCCAATCAGGAAAGAATTGATAAAAGGGTTGCTATTCTTAAAGAAAAAGCAAAAAAGAAAAACGAAAAAATCAAGATACAAAACGAAAAGTTAATTGCAAAAGGCAAAGAACCTAAACAATACGTAACCCGAAAAACCACTTTTGGAGAAGGTCTTCGAAATTCAGGTGAAGCTCCCGTAATTTTAGACTCAATAAAAATTGCCAAGTCCGTTAAACAAATTAGTATTTATTTACTCAACAAAGGCTTTTTTAACAACGAAGTAAGAGATTCTGTTGTTTTTCACAAACACAAAAAAACAGAGGTTGTATACATTATAAAAGAAGGAAAGCCCTACACCATTAATAAAATAGATTATCTCATTAAAGATTCTATACTTAAATCATACGTACTGAAGATCAAAGACCAATCCCTATTAAAACCCAATCAGAACTTTGACACGGAAAAGATGGCAAAAGAACGTGAACGAATTACCGCCTATCTTCTTGACAATGGTTATCATTTTTTCAATAAAGAATTTATTTATTACCAAGTGGACAGCACAATAGGCAATCATAAAGTAAACATTGATTTGGGAATACAAAACTATAAATTCAAAGATCCGATTACAGATAGTGTTATTGAGAAACCTCATGAACAATTTAAAATTTCCGCTATTAAAATTTATGCGGACTACTCAAAAAACGATGATGAAGGAACAGTCTATCAGAAAGACACATTTATGGATATTGATTTTTTTCATAAAAATAAATTGAAATTTCACACCAATATGCTCTATAACGCTCTCTTAATGAATGAAGGAGAGTTATACAGTAAAACAAATACAGAATTAACCTACAAAAAGTTTTCATCACTTGGTGTCTTTAAAGCAGTTTCCATTCAATTTGACACCATCAAAGGTGAGAACAATGAATTGCAAGCCAAAATAAGACTACAACCTGCAAAGTCACAATCATTTATGGTATCAACCGATGGAACCAATAATGGAGGTTATTACGGATTAGAAGGAAGTATGGTATATAATCATAAAAATTTGTTTAAAGGTGCTGAAAACCTGCAAATTAGTTTTTCAGGAGGAATAGAAGCACAAGCGTTGGTTACCGGAAGCCAAGAAACCGATAATAATTTAGTCAATACAAATTTTAACACTATTGAATTTGGTCCAAAAGTATCTCTTACAGTTCACCGTTTTCTATTTTTAAATAAATACTTTAAAAAAAGTGCAAATCCACAGACAACTTTTACTGCCAGTTTAAATTTTCAGCGAAGACCCGATTTTACCAGAGGTATTGAAGAAGGAACATTTGGATATGTTTGGCATGAAAAAGCTCCAATCACCTATCGTTTTGACCCCATCGTATTCAGTGCTATAGAAATTGACAAATCCCCTGCATTTGAACTTCGTATAGACAGCTTAAACGACCGCTTGCTTGCGGCATCTTATTCCAATCACATTATTGCAGGATCCAGAGTTTCATTTGTTTATAACGGTCAAGAAGTATCAAAACGAAAAAATGTATTTTATGCCGCTGCAAATTTTGAAACCGCGGGAAATTTACTTCGTTACATCTACAGCAAAACAAATCAACCTTTAGACCCCAGTACTGATAGCTATAATATGTTTGGTATTCGTTTTGCGCAATTTTTAAAACTTAGCGGTGATGTAAGATATTATCGCGTGCTCACTCCTAAAAGTAAAGTGGTGTATCGTGCTGCTGCAGGACTAGGCATTCCTCTAATCAACCTAAAAGAAGCTCTTCCTTTTGAGAAAAGTTTCTATTCAGGAGGTGCAAATGGAATTCGTGCCTGGAAAGCAAGAACATTAGGTCCTGGAGCTTATTACGATTCCCTAGGACGTTTTGATAAAATTGGTGACATTCAACTTGAAAGTAATATCGAATTTCGATTTCCGCTCATCAGCTGGATTGAAGGAGCTTGGTTTGTTGATGGTGGAAACATTTGGTTGATTAATAAAGACAGTTTACGTCCGAATGCTGAGTTTGACAAATTACGCTTCATTAGTGAAATTGCTTTCGGAACAGGTATCGGATTGCGTGCTGATTTAGACTTTTTTATTATTCGATTTGACTTTGCTCTTCCTTTTAAAAACCCAGCTCTTCCCGTTGGTCAACGATGGATTTTTCAAGGCAATTGGAACGACCCAGTTGACCTAAAACAAGGAGCAACAAGAAAAGATTTTTACCCTATTCAATTTAATTTAGGT
>JALWUJ010000118.1 GCA_027080135.1 Flavobacteriaceae bacterium
TACAACCCATAGGGCAGTCTTCCTGCACGCGGCATGGCTGGATCAGGCTTCCGCCCATTGTCCAATATTCCTCACTGCTGCCTCCCGTAGGAGTCTGGTCCGTGTCTCAGTACCAGTGTGGGGGATCTCCCTCTCAGGACCCCTATTTATCGTAGTCTTGGTAAGCCGTTACCTTACCAACTAACTAATAAAACGCATGCCCATCTCTTACCGCCGAAACTTTCATTAATACTCGATGCCAAGTATCAATAATATGAGGTATTAATCCGAATTTCTTCGGGCTATCCCTCTGTAAAAGGTAGGTTGCATACGCGTTACGCACCCGTGCGCCGGTCGTCATCAGATTGCAAGCAATCTATGTTACCCCTCGACTTGCATGTGTTAAGCCTGCCGCTAGCGTTCATCCTGAGCCAGGATCAAACTCTTCATCGTATAAATTTTAAATAAATTATGACGTGATTAGTCTCAAAAAAATTATCCGAATATTTAAAAAAAACATCCAGGTTCTTACTCAATTTACGCTGTCAATTTCAATATTTTCAATGAACTTTTTAATATCCCTTTTTCTTAGCGGGTGCAAATATAAAACTTCTTTTTACTTCCACCAAAATTAAAATGATAAAAATTTAATTATTTTTTATCAACCCAAAATCTAACTAAAAAAGAACTATATAATCTTACAAACTATATGCTCGTAAGCGGATGCAAATGTACATTGTTTTATAATACCTACAAGGCTTTTTTAATTTTATTTAAAGATATTTTTAATCTAAAGTGTAAGTCCTTAAAAAACATAAGGTTATGTTATTGAAAAATGATAATTAAATGAATTAAAATTCTAAATAAAAACTAAATTACATTGATAGTAGTTTTTTATCAGTAAGAAATACCTGATATACTATAAAAGAACACTCTTAATACGCATCTGTTTTACTACACATTATATAAAGGTGCATTTTTTACAAACATATTGCAGTTAAATAATAGTTTTCAATATCTTTGCAATCCTAATTAAATAGATATATGATTAATATTACATTACCTGACGGCTCGATAAAACAGTATGAAAAGGGTAGTACGCCACATGATGTTGCAATGAGTATTAGCCATGGATTGGCTAGAAATGTTATTTCTGCAAAATTTAATGATAAAATTATAGAGACAGTTACTCCATTAAATACCGATGGAGACTTAATGCTCTATACTTTTGATAGCGACGAAGGAAAAAAAGCTTTTTGGCATTCATCGGCGCATGTTTTAGCGCAAGCAATAACGTTTTTTCATCCGAAGGTAAAATTAACTATTGGTCCTGCTATTGATAATGGTTTTTATTATGACTTGGATTTAGGTGATGAAACTATATCTGAAAAAGACTTTAAGCAAATAGAAACCAAAATGATTGAACTTGCTCGTGGAAAACATCAATTTAAATTGCGTGAAGTTTCAAAAGCAGATGCCTTATCTTACTATAAAGAGCAAAATAACGAATATAAAGTTGAGTTGATTGAAAACTTAACTGATGGTGACATCACATTTTGTGATCATGATAATTTTACTGATTTATGTCGTGGTGGACATATACCAAATACTGGACTCATAAAAGCAGTGAAAATAACGAGTGCTGCAGGTGCCTATTGGAGAGGCGATGAAAACAATAAACAATTAACACGTATATATGGCATCTCTTTTCCGAAGCAAAAAATGCTTACTGAATATTTAGAAAGATTGGAAGAAGCAAAACAGCGTGACCATCGTAAACTTGGTAAAGAGTTAGAATTATTTGCCTTTTCAAATAAAGTTGGACAAGGGTTACCATTATGGCTACCAAAAGGTGCTGCTTTGCGCGAACGTTTAGAAAACTTTTTAAAGAAAGCACAAAAAAAAGCGGGTTATGAAATGGTAGTAACACCACATATTGGTCAAAAAGAACTATATGTAACTTCAGGACATTATGCCAAATATGGTAAAGACAGTTTTCAGCCAATCCAAACCCCAAAAGAAGATGAAGAGTTTTTATTAAAACCTATGAATTGTCCTCATCACTGTGAAATTTACAATAATAAGCAATACTCTTATAAAGATTTACCAAAACGTTTTGCTGAATTTGGCACAGTATATAGATATGAACAAAGTGGCGAGTTGCATGGCTTAACGCGAGTACGTGGATTTACACAAGATGACGCTCATATATTTTGTACTCCAAATCAATTGGATGCTGAATTTAAAAACGTAATTGATTTGGTTTTGTATGTTTTCAAAGCTTTAGGTTTTGAAAATTTCACAACGCAAGTTTCTTTGCGCGATTTAGATCATCCTGAAAAATACATTGGAAACGATGAAAACTGGGAAAAAGCAGAGAATGCAATTAAAAATGCAGTGATAGATAAAGGTTTAGATTATGTTATTGAATATGGTGAAGCAGCATTCTATGGCCCAAAACTCGACTTTATGGTAAAGGATGTTTTAGGTAGAAGTTGGCAATTAGGAACTATTCAAGTAGATTATAACTTACCCGAACGATTTAACCTAACCTATAAAGGTAGTGACAATGAATTGCATACGCCTATTATGATACATCGAGCACCGTTTGGTTCAATGGAGCGTTTTATTGCGATTTTAATCGAGCATACTGGTGGAAATTTCCCATTATGGTTAACACCTGAGCAGGTTATTATACTGCCAATCAGTGAAAAATATCAAAAATATGCCGAAAAAGTTTCACAAGTCTTAGAAAATTCCGAAATTCGCGCCCTCATTGATGATAGAAGTGAGAAAACAGGTAGAAAGATTCGTGATGCCGAAATGAAAAAAATACCATATATGATTATTGTTGGTGAGAATGAAAAAAAGGATGGTACAATATCAGTAAGGAAGCATGGTGAAGGAGACAAAGGAACCTATACTATTGAAGATTTCATATCTTTAATAAACGAAGAAATAAAGAGTATATTAGAATAAAAATAATAAGTTTAATTTAAAATTTAAAGTCATAGCAATACGTAGAAGACGAGGAGCAAGAAAGCCTTGGAGAGTAATCAAAGAAGATCAACACAGAATTAATGATAAAATTAAGTATGTTGATGAAGTCCGTCTAGTTGGAGACAACGTAGAAGTAGGAGTATATTCTTTAGACAAAGCGAAAGCAATAGCTAGAGAACAAGAACTTGATTTGGTAGAAATTTCGCCCAAAGCAAAACCACCAGTATGTAAGGTTATAGACTATAAAAAGTTTTTATACGAACAAAAAAAACGAGAAAAAGCGTTAAAATCTAAAGCAACTAAAGTTGTTGTTAAAGAAATTCGTTTTGGACCGCAAACTGATGAGCATGATTATGAATTTAAAAAGAAACATGCCATTAAATTTTTAAGTGAAGGTGCCAAATTAAAAGCATTTGTATTCTTTAAAGGTCGTTCAATTATTTATAAAGAGCAAGGACATATTTTATTATTAAAATTAGCCCAAGAACTTGAAGAATATGGTAAAGTTGAACAATTACCAAAATTAGAAGGAAAGCGAATGATTATGTATATCGCACCAAAGAAAAAGTAAGATCCTATCCCCGACCCTTTCCAAAGGAAAGGGAGCGTTTAGAAAACAATATTAAGCAAGTTAAAAACAAGAAGAAATGCCGAAAATGAAAACAAAATCTAGTGCCAAGAAACGTTTTAAGTTGACTGGTTCTGGAAAAATCAAAAGAAAGCATGCTTTTAAGAGTCATATTTTGACAAAAAAATCTAAAAAGCGTAAGTTAAGATTGACTCACGATGGTTTGGTACACAAATCTGACAAGAGTAACATCTTACAACAATTAACTTTGAAATAGAAGTTAGGAATTAGTTTAACCATGTAATGGTGCTCGTACAAATGATTAAAATAAATTTAATCTGCCCATTATAAAACAAAAACATTGAAATTATGCCAAGATCAGTAAATTCAGTTGCTTCAAGAGCTAGAAGAAAAAAGATATTGAAGCAAGCAAAAGGTTACTTTGGAAGACGTAAAAACGTTTATACAGTAGCAAAAAATGCGGTTGAAAAA
>JALWUJ010000119.1 GCA_027080135.1 Flavobacteriaceae bacterium
CTGAAAATGGTTCGGTTACTAAGCGAATTATTAAAGAATAGTATTATAATTTAATAAATATATGAAGAAAGCGTCATCGAAAGGTGACGCTTTTTTTTGTATTCTTGATTAGGTACGAATATGCAATATGATTAAATGAACGTAATTACGAAGAGGAATGACGAAGTATTCTTATAAGTTGAGTTAATATTATGAGTTTACTGTACTCTTAAATTTTCTCGTGAAGACCCATAAAAAAGCCTTCCCAAATAAATTAGGAAGGCTTTAATAATAAAATAACTGTTAGTTTTATTTAATCATTTCAAAACTACGTTTTATAAAAGTAGTTAACTCTTCACCTTTTAAAAGGTTTTGTGATAAACGAGCTAAATCTAAAGCTTGATTTACCAAGCGTTCTTTCTTTTTCGCTGTTTTGGTGTTTAAAATTTCGCCAATAAGTTCGTTGTTAGTATTAACAACCAAGTTGTACATATCTGGCATATTACCCATACCAAACATTCCGCCACCAGTTTGTTGCATTTCTTTCATTCTACGCATAAACTCGGGTTGTGTAATAATAAAAGGATTTGCTTGGCTGTCCATAGCCTCTAACTGAACTGTAAATTTATCTTGTGGAATTATTTCAGTTAATAAGGATTTTAGTTTTTCTTTTTCCTCATCACTTAATTTAGAAATTTGTTCTTCGTCCTTTTTTATTAAATTATCAATATGGTCACTATCTACACGTACAAACGAAATTTTATCTTCAGTAGTTTCCAATTTTTGAATTAAATGCGAAACAATAGGTGAGTCTAAAAATAAAACTTCATACCCTTTTTCTTTGGCAGCTTCAATATACGCGTGTTGTTCGTCTTTGTTGGATGCATATAAAATAACCAATTTATCATCCTTATCGGTTTGTGCTGTTTTTACTTTTTCTTTAAATTCTTCTAATGTAAAATAAGTATCATCTATCGTTGGGTATAAAGCAAATGCTTGTGCTTTTTCAAAGAATTTTTCTTCGGAAAGCATTCCGTATTCAATAACAATTTTAATATCGTTCCATTTCTTTTCAAAATCTTCACGGTTGTTATTGAATAAGCTTTTTAACTTATCGGCAACTTTACGGGTTATGTAGCTTGAAATTTTCTTTACAGCACCATCTGCTTGAAGGTAACTTCTAGAAACATTTAATGGAATATCTGGAGAATCTATCACACCTCGAAGCATGGTTAAAAATTCGGGAACAATTCCTTCTACATTATCGGTAACAAATACTTGATTTTGGTACAACTGAATTTTATCCTTTTGGATGTTTAAGTCGGTTGTCATTTTTGGGAAGTATAAAATACCAGTTAAATTGAAAGGATAATCTACATTAAGATGAATATGAAAAAGAGGCTCTTCAAATTGCATAGGATACAATTCTCTATAAAAACTTTTGTAGTCCTCTTCTTTTAAGTCGGTAGGTTGTTTAGTCCATGCGGGTGTAGGATTATTAATAATATTATCTACTTCTTTAGTTGGAGCAGGATCATCTTCTTTGGCTCCTTCAGGTTTTGGAAGAGTTTCGGTACGTGTTCCAAATTTAATGGGAATAGGCATAAACTTGTTGTATTTTGTAAGAAGCTCTTTTATTCTTGCTTCTTCTAAAAACTCGGTAGAATCTTCTGCAATGTGAAGTATAATTTCGGTACCTCTTTCGGTTCTGTTTGCCTTTTCGGTAATGTACTCTGGCGAACCGTCACATTCCCATCTAACGGCTGGTTCATCTTTATAACTTTTAGATATAATTTCTACTTTATCTGCCACCATAAAAGCAGAGTAGAAACCTAAACCAAAATGCCCAATAATTCCTTTATCCTCTCCAGATTCGTCTTTGTATTTTTCTAAAAACTCTTCGGCACCAGAAAAAGCAATATCGTTAATGTACTTTTCAACCTCTTCTTTGGTCATTCCAATACCTTGATCTAATATATGAAGTTTCTTATTTTCTTTATCAATTTTCACTTCAATAATCGGGTTTCCATATTCTACCTTGGCTTCACCAATATTGATTAGATGCTTCATTTTTACAGTAGCATCTGTTGCATTTGAAACTAATTCACGCAGAAAAATTTCGTGATCGCTGTATAAAAATTTCTTGATCAGTGGAAAAATATTTTCCACTGATACGTTAATGGTTCCTTTACTCATAGTTATATCATTTATTAATTATTATTTAATTAAATCTCGACTGCAATCGACATAACAAATGTTTCCTCGACTGCTTTTGAGAGCTTATCATTAGTCAAAAAAAATACCAATTAATACTATCTGACAACTTGACAATTCAGAAATAAAAAATACTATGCAAGCATACTTTCTAACCTAAATTTACTTCGGCAATCTGAACTTAATAGGTATCTTTCGGATTCCAATTTCAGTAAAGAAAATTGGGTTTTATACTTTTAAAATATGTACACTTCAAAGATTACAGGATTGGGATATTTTGTCCCAGAAAATATAGTAACCAACGATGATCTTTCAAAAATGATGGACACCAACGATGAGTGGATTCAAGAAAGAACGGGAATTAAAGAACGAAGATGGATAGAAAAAGGAAGTGGAGAAACTTCGTCGTCGATGGGAGTAAAAGCTGCCAAAATAGCCATAGAGCGTTCAAGACTTTCTAAAGATGATATTGATTTTATAGTATTTGCCACTTTAAGTCCCGATATGTATTTTCCTGGTTGTGGTGTTCAAATTCAAAATTTAATGGATATGCCCACCATAGGAGCGTTGGATATTCGTAACCAATGTTCGGGTTTTGTATATGCCTTGTCGGTTGCTGACCAATTTATAAAAACAGGAATGTATAAAAATATTTTGGTAATTGGAGCCGAATATCACTCGGGAGGTTTAGATATTACAACACGAGGAAGAGGGGTTTCGGTTATTTTTGGTGATGGTGCTGGTGCTGCAATATTGTCTAGAAGCAAAAAAGAAGGAAAAGGAATTTTATCAACTCATTTGCACAGCGAAGGTAAACACGCAAAAGAACTTACTGTAGAAAGTCCTAGTATTGCTCATTGGGTTCCTGAATTATTAAAAAATACAGAAGACCTATCTTATTTTCCATATATGAACGGTACTTTTGTATTTAAAAATGCCGTAGTTCGTTTTTCTGAAGTGATTTTGGAAGGTTTACAAGCCAATAATTTATCTCCGGAAGATATCGATTTATTTATTCCTCATCAGGCTAATTTAAGAATATCTCAATTTGTACAAAAGAAGTTTAAACTACGTGATGATCAAGTATTTAATAACATACAGAAATACGGAAATACCACCGCAGCATCCATTATTATTGCTTTAACTGAAGCATGGGAAAACGGAAAAGTAAAAGATGGAGATTTAGTAGTTCTTGCTGCTTTTGGTAGCGGATTTACTTGGGGAAGTGTGGTTATTAGATGGTAGGTTTCAGTAAATAGTTCGCTGTAAACAATACCCAGTATTCAGTAATTCAGTCGTCAGAATTCAGTAAATTTTAATGGACTGAGTGTTTTTCGACGTAGGAATCCCGAAAACTATCGGGAGTATGGAAGTATAAACTTAACAACCCTACTAGGTTTTAAAAACCTAGCAGGGTTGTATATTTAAAACATTCCGCCGCTACCAGATTTTTCATCGTTATCACGACGTTTTCTGGATTTAGCACTGTATTTTCCGCCTCCAAAACGATAGGATAATCCAACGTAAACGGTGTTGCTTTCCCAATTAAATTCTCCAGTACTCGGGTAAGGGCGTTCGCCATTAAAAGCAAATTTCATAGTGTTAAAAATATCGTTGTAGTTAACGCTAAAAGTTCCTCGACCTTCCCAAAGACTGTATCGTGCACCTAAATTCACAAAATACATAGGGTCGGTTTCAAACTGTAATCCTTTGTTCTGACCTCTATAAAAAGCAAAGGCAGAAAGGGTCAAGTTTTTGGTAGCCTTAAAGTTATTGAACATTCTAAAATTCCAAG
>JALWUJ010000120.1 GCA_027080135.1 Flavobacteriaceae bacterium
CTTCAATTAAAGTATTATTTAATATAAAAGGCATCCGTTTTTTTATGTTGTGTATTTCAGAAAAAAATGGATTTGCTTTGGTAGTTATAATAGAACAAGTAGAATTTATTTCATCAATTTCAGAATAAACACCTGCAAAAACAAACAAATCTCTTCCGTCTTTAAATTCATTAGTAGGAATATAACAGTAATAAGGAAAGGATTCTCCATAATGTGAATGTGGTTCAAAAAATCCATCTGCAATAATCAAACAACGCTGATTGCGAGCATTATCTTGAAACATTTTAGAACTTAATATAGTTTCACTTTTAGCATTTAAGGTATTGTATTTTTTCCGAAAAGCACTAACATCCACAAGTCCCCATTCTGGTACAAATCCCCAAGTTGAAGGATAAATAGTATCAGGTTCTGTAGTTTTTATGATTGAAACATTAGGGTACAAAAATCCACTAACATGATAAAAAGGTTGGTAGTTAAACTCTTTATAAAAATTAGCCGTTTGATTTTTGGCAACGAGCTGTTTTATTTTAGTGGAAGATATATCGAAACACAAAGTATTAAAATTTATTCAGGGTATTCAATTCGTAAATGGTACATGTTATTTAATTTCTTTTTTAGTACTTTTTTTATTTTTTGAATTTCTTTAAAGGTAATATTTGCATTTAAAAATTGACCTTGCTCCATTTGTCCATCGATAATTTTTTCTACAAAGGAATCTAACTTAGACGAAGTAGGTTCTTTTAAACTTTTACTCGCAGCCTCTACACTATCTGCCATCATAAGTATAGCTGTTTCTTTTGAAAAAGGTGTGGGACCTGGATAGGTAAAATCTGCTTTACTAGCATCTCCAGAAATATCGTTTTCTTTTGAGTAAAAATAATAAACTAAACTGGTTCCGTGATGTGTACGAATAAAATCTATAATCCTATCGGGTAGGTTATTTTTTTTGGCAATTTCAATTCCTTTTATAACATGTCCAATTATAATTTGGGCACTTTCTGTGGGTTCCAATTCATCATGAGAGTTAATAGACGAAACTTGATTTTCGGTAAAATAAGTAGGGTTTACCATTTTACCTATATCATGGTATAAAGCTCCTACCCTTGTCAGCATTGCATTTGCTCCTATTTCGTAAGCTGCTGCTTCGGCTAAATTGGCAACATTTAAAGAATGGTGAAAAGTTCCTGGTGCTTTGTTTGAAAGTTCTTTTAACAGTTTAGAGTTGGTATCACTTAATTCTAATAAAGTAACATCAGAAACCAAACCAAATAATTTTTCGTAAATATATATAAGAGGAAATGAAAATAAGGTAAGTAAGCCACAGAGTACAAAATATCCAAAATTTTCAATTTCGATTAACTGAATATTTCCTTCTTGAATTATAAAGAACGCAAAATAACCTAAAATATAAACAAAAGTGATTTGCCCTACTGAAATGAATAAATTGGCTCTTTTGTATAATTCAGAAACCGTTAAAATAGTAACCATCCCTGCAATTATCTGAAGGAATAAAAATTCAAAACTATTAGGAACTATAAAGCCTAATAAAAGAGCTGTTAAAACGTGAACAAACAGTCCTAAACGAGCATCAAAAAATGTTTTTAAAACCAAGGGAAGCATACATAGTGGGGTAATATATACCAATTTAGCATCGTATTTTACCACTAAGGTGGTAATTAACACCATAAAAATAATATTAAAGAAGATAAAAGTAACTTTGGTATTATTTTCATAAATATCTTTTCGGTAGTTTTTCATAAACAAAAACAACATTAAAAAAACCAACATTACTAATAATGAGTAACCTAACAACAACCAATTATAGTTAGATTTACTCCACACTTGAGATTGAAAGACAGCTTTAAATGAATTTAGTTTTTGAAATTTATTTCCCTCAACTACTTCCCCTTTTGCAATTATCCTACTCCCTTTTTCAATAACTCCTTTATTAGGGTTAATAGCATCAATATCCGAATTAATAGTTGCTTCAGTTAGTTTGGTATTATAAGTAACATTGGAAACTAAGGATTTAGACAACAATTCATTGAGTAACAATTCAGCTTCGCTTACAGAATTTTTATCTACAAATCTTTTTATTACAGTATCTACATCTTCAAAATAAAATAGCTTTCCGTAATTTATTTTTTCAATTTCACTTCCACTTTTTAAGTAAATAATTTTATTAGAAGGAAAATCATATTTTTCATTTATAATACCTGTTTTATATAGCTCATTTATAATAGCATAACCAGTGATTTTTATATTATTAATATAGTTATTAGAAAAACTTGTTTTATTAGCATCATCTAATAATTCTGAAAAAATAGATTTAATCTGTTTTAAGTTAGTAGAATCTTTTTCAAAATACGGTATTGCATTAGAACGAATTTTATCTATTTCATTATCAATTTCTTCCTGTGTTTTTTTGATAGCAAAACTAAAAGGTGCGTATAGATTTTCGTATTGCCAAGGTTTTCCTTTCTGAAAATTATACTTAAACTGCCCACCTTTTGGTAAGAGATATATTACTAATAAAGTGGCAGATACAAATAGAAAAGCCTTATAAATAAAGGGCTGGTTTTTTGAAAAAAAAGAAAAAATACTTTTCATTAAAAATTAAGACGAATAATAAAGGTATAAATATCGTTGGTTTATTCCCAATTACATAATATTCGAGGCACTTTTTTAATATTAAATATGTAAATTTGTGCTTTCAATTTATAAATTCAAAATTCAACAAACAAATGAGCAAAAAAGTTGTAATTGTCGCTGCAGTAAGAACACCAATTGGTAGTTTTATGGGAGGTTTATCATCCTTAACAGCATCCCAATTAGGGTCTGTTGCTATAAAAGGTGCTTTAAATAAAATAAATTTAGATCCCACTCTTGTAGAAGAGGTTTTTATGGGTAATGTAGTTCAAGCAGGTGTTGGTCAAGCACCCGCAAGACAAGCAGCTTTAGGGGCTGGAATACCAAATACAGTGCCTTGTACAACGGTAAACAAAGTTTGCGCTTCTGGAATGAAGGCCGTTATGAATGCCGCTCAAACAATTGCTTTGGGCGATGCAGATATAGTAGTTGCTGGAGGTATGGAAAGTATGAGTAATATTCCTCATTATGTACATATGCGAAAAGGTCAAAAATTTGGACCTGCAACTTTACAAGACGGTATGCAAAAAGATGGACTGGTAGATGCATACGACAACAACGCAATGGGAGTTTGTGCAGATTTGTGTGCAACAGAATATAATTTTTCAAGAGAAGATCAAGACAAATTTGCTATACAATCTTACAACCGTTCTTCACAAGCTTGGAAAGATGGTAAATTTAATGATGAGGTGGTTCCTGTTGAAGTGCCTCAAAGAAGAGGCGAGCCAGTGATTGTTTCTGAAGATGAAGAATTTAAAAACGTAAGAATGGATAAAATTCCAGCTTTACGACCTGCTTTCTCGAAAGACGGAACTGCAACTGCGGCAAATTCTTCTACTATTAACGATGGTGCAGGTGCTATGATATTAATGAGTGAAGAAAAAGCAAACCAATTAGGACTTACTCCTTTAGCAACCATAAAAAGTTATGCAGATGCAGCTCAAGAACCAGAATGGTTTACAACAGCTCCTGCTAAAGCATTACCAAAAGCATTAGCAAAAGCAAATGTATCTTTAGACGATGTAGATTATTTTGAATTTAACGAAGCCTTTTCTGTAGTTGGATTAGCAAATATGAAAATATTAGGGTTAGACGATTCTAAAGTTAACGTTAATGGTGGTGCTGTTTCTTTAGGTCATCCTCTGGGTTGTAGCGGTGTTCGAATTTTAATAACACTTATTAATGTGCTAAAACAAAACAATGCTAAAGTTGGTGCTGCAGCTATTTGTAATGGAGGCGGTGGTGCTTCGGCAATGGTAATTGAAAGAAGTTAATTTCAATTATAAACAGTTATTAAATGACCTACGGCCTTTGTAATTTAAGTATTGTTCCTTTGCGTTCTGAAGCTTCTGATAGAAGCGAAATGATTTCGCAAGTATTATATGGTGAGTTATTTGAAATTATTGAAAGTACCCAAAAATGGACATACATCCGTTTGGCATACGATCAATATGAAGGTTGGATAGACAATAAACAATATATCGCTATTTCTGAAGAAGATTTTAAGACTCAACATAGTTTACCAAATAAGTATTCTTCAGATTTAGTTGATATTATCACTACTTCTAATCAAGAATTAATACCAATTCCCATAGGTTCTAACATAAATGTTGTTCATTTTTTAAACCATTCTTTTGAAGGAGAATCTATATCTGGACATCAAAATAAAAGTGCTATTGTTGAAACTGCCCATTCCTATTTAAACAGTCCCTATTTATGGGGAGGAAAAACTCCTTTTGGAATAGACTGTAGTGGTTTTACACAAATGGTTTATAAAATTAACGGTTACCAATTATTACGAGATGCTAGCTTGCAAGCTACTCAAGGTGTTGTTTTAAGTTTTATTGAAGAAAGTGAACCCGGAGATTTAGCGTTTTTTGATAATGAAGACGGAAACATTACTCACGTAGGTATTATACTTGAAAACAACCAGATTATCCACGCCCACGGAAAAGTGCGAATTGATGTTTTAGATCATTCTGGTATTTTTAATTCGGAAAGAAATACTCATACCCACAAACTTAGAGTGATTAAACGTATTCTATAGAGTTAGTTACTTTTTATTTATCTTTTTTAGGCATGGGTCCTCGCAAATGAATTACCAAACCATTTAAGAAATTTCGTAATATTTGATCACCACATTCTACATATTTTGGATGCTTCTCGTTTCTAAAAAAAGAACCTATTTCGCTTTTTGTGGTTTTAAAATCTACCAATTCTAAAATTTTTACAATTTCGTCATCGCGTAGCTTTAATGCGACTCTAAGTTTTTTGAAAATATCGTTGTTGGAAAGTGCCATGGGTAATAATGATTAATAAGTTATTAGGTAATTAAAGTGTAGGAAATGCTATATATTAAGGGTTGTTTCTTCAAATTTTATTCCTAAATCCCTTTGTATTTCGTGTACTCGTTGTAATTCGCTTGGTAAAATTAAAGCTATAGAAACTCCTGTTTTGCCAGCTCTAGCTGTACGCCCGCTACGATGGGTGTAATATTCTAAATTTTCCGGCAATTGATGATGCATTACAAAAGCCAAATTATTAACATCGATTCCTCTTGCTGAAACGTCGGTAGAAACTAAATACTGTAAAGTACCTTTTTTAAACATTCGCATTACTTTATCCCGTTCGTTTTGCTTCATATCTCCCTCTAAAGCATCTACCGAAAAACCTTCTTCTTTTAATTCTAAAACTAATTTCTGAACTCCCAATTTAGTTCGACAAAACACAATTCCTCTTCCTTCACCAAAACTGTCTAATAATTGTGAAATGACTTCGGTTTTTTCTTCAATAGAAGTTATTAAATACTGATGCAAAATATTTGCATTTACCACAGAGTCTTTGTTAACTGAAACTCTCACAGCATCTGGCTCCATATATTTTGAAATTATTTTTTGAATTTCAACAGGCATCGTTGCCGAAAACAACCAAGTATTTCTAGTACCACTTGTATAGTTTAAAATAGCATCTAATTCCTTTTTAAAACCCATACTTAGCATTTCGTCAGCTTCATCGAGTACAACTGTTTTGATGCTTCTTAGATTGACGGATCCTTTTTCAATTAAATCTATTAAACGTCCTGGAGTAGCAACAATAATGTGGGTTGGTCTTTGCAATCTGCTAATTTGTTTTTCAATCTTTTCGCCTCCATAAACAGCTTCTACAAAAATCTTTTCGGAAGTATATTTCGTAAACTTAAATAGCTGCTTTTTTATTTGCTGAACCAGTTCACGCGTAGGCGATAATATTAAAGTTTGAACTACCGCTAAATTTGAATCTACACTCGCTAAAGCAGGAAGTCCGTAAGCAGCAGTTTTACCAGTTCCTGTTTGAGCCAAACCGATAAAATCTGTTTTCGATTTTAATAAAACTGGTATTGTTTTCTCCTGAATTTCTGTTGGATTTTTAATTCCGAGTTCTTTTAACCCTTTTATGTAGGAGCTATGAACCCCTAAATCTTTAAATGTTTTCATAATCTTTTCAAAATGCAAAGATACAATTGATATATAAAGACTTTATGATTAAACTCGCTTATTATTCTCCTTCTTCTAATGTAAAAAAATCATTAACAGGTTTATTAAAAATTTTAGATAACTTCAAAGCTAATAAGGTGGATGGCACGTACCTATTAGTTTCGATAGAATTAATGGTTTGCCTAGACACTCCAATTTTTTTCGCAAGTTGTTCTTGGGTTAGACTATTTATGGCTCGTTCTACTTTTAGTGTATTTTTCATTAGGCTCTTTTTTTAAGCTTCATAAAGACTACTAAATAGACAATCATCATAAACCAAAGTATTTGAAAGTCGCCCAAGTCTTTAAAAATTGCTTTTTCAGTTTTTGCTATTAAAGACACTGTTAAATTTACAAAAGGTTGCAATAAAGTATATGCTACCGCTCCCACAAAAGCAAACGAAAAAGCTTGAGCTCGTATGCTTTTAATCATTTCGTCTTCCTCCTTTTCTTTGGACATCACTACAATTAATAAGAAAACTAATAAAAGACGTTTTAATATTTCAACCATAACTGAAAAATCTCCATCTAAAAGTTTAGTTGAAAATAAAATAATAAATGAAAGAATGAATCCAGCCCATCCAATTTTTTTAAAATAATTTGGAAGTTTAAAATTAATAAATTTCTGTATTCTGCGATCTTCACATTCGGAAACTGATTTTAAATTCATAATAAGGTATTTATAATATTAATAAGTTTGTTTAACAATATGACAAATATAGTTGTTTATATGTAAGCTAAACTTTACATTTTGTTAAAATTTAAAAAAGAACCCAATTCCATTCATTTCTGAATAAAATTGGGTTCAAACAAAAACCAACTTTATATATATTTTACTGCATTACAAATTTTATTCCTCCAGAAATAATCCAAGAGGTTAAGCCAGTACTCCTATCGTATTGGTGATACCGCAAATCAACATTTTTAATTCCAAATTTTCCAATGTGTCCTTTTGCAAAAATATCGGTGTAAGAAACTCCAAAACCGTATTGATTAGCTTCAAATTCAGACAAATCATAATCTGAAGTATAAAACTCATCGGTAGAAAGGTGTTCTTCAAATGGAGCAAAATAATCGGCTGCGGTTTGCGTATAATACCTATAAGAAGGATAAATGGTAAACCTGCTTCCTAGTTTTATTGGAATTTCTAAACTTGCTGTATGGGAGGTAATTCCCCAATCGTCAAAATAATAACGATAATATGTTCTAAGTGCTAAACGTTCATTAACATAATAGTTAAATCTAAGACCTATAGGAGTTTTAAATCGAGTATTTGGTAATCGTTCTATATCATCTGCTAATTGAAAAACATCTTTATTTTCGGGAGAAGTATAAATAGGTATACTTTCAGGGTTTCCAATAAAATAATTTTTCTTATCAGCAAAATAAACACGTTGCATTGGATTTGCCAACCAGCCTTGTTGGTAAACAATATCTAATGATAAAGAAAACTGGGCTTTTTTACTTAGGATTTGAGAAAACCCTAAAGTAGTTGAAAATGTATTTCTTCCTTTGTTTGAAATTAATGAAAAATTTTCTGGATTCCACATTTCGCCAACTGGATGTATGGGTGCTCCATTTTCATCCCAAATAGTAATTCCTCTAAAAAAACCATTATTTAAATTTCCTCCCGCCTCTAAATAGGAATCTAATTCTGTTGGATATTTTGGGTTCCAAAAATCAATATAGGCTTGTGCCCCAATATGCATTTCTGTATTTTTTTCATTAAACAACTTGGTTATGGAGCCTCCAATACCTGTTGATGTATAATCGTATTCAGTTGAAAAACTTATGTGCCCAGACCATATAAAGTTCCTATTGTCTGAGTTATGACTATAACCAAATGTACCACCTATCCATACATCGCTAGCAGATGCTCCTGTTGATGCAACCCACGGACTTCCAATAACATCTCCCGCAGCATTTTTATTAGTAAAATCATCATCACCTTCATCATCGTCATCACCTCCGTTTGAAGAAGCACCAGTGGTATCCCACGGATTTAAATTACTAGAAGATGCCGATGTATACGCAGAAATTCCAACATTAGCTGTTAACACATCATCGTCATTTAAAGGATAAGCAACAACAATTGTTGGTGTAATATCCCATAATTCTTCCGAACCAATACCTCCTGTAACCGAAGCATTATCTCCGTCTTGACTATAATAACTCATTAAAAAATCTACTTCGGTAGATTCTAAAATTCTTTTTTTATACTCTTCATTATTATCTTGTTGAGAAAATAAAATAGAAGAATACAAACCAATAAAAATTAAAAAATATTTCATTGTAATTATTATTTTATAAAAAATGCAAGTTTAATAAAACAGTATTTTACTGCATTACAAATTTAATTCCTCCAGAAATTATCCAAGAGGTTAGGCCTGTACTCCTATCATATTGGTGATACCGTAAATCAACATTTTTAATTCCAAATCTCCAAATATGTGCTTTGGTAAAAATATCGGTGTATGAAACTCCAAAGCCGTATTGATTGGCATTAAATTCAGATAAATCATAATCTGAAGTATAAAACTCATCGGTAGAGAGATGCTCTTCGAAAGGTGCAAAATAATCGGCTGCGGTTTGTGTATAATATCGATAAGATGGATAAATGGTAAACTTGCTTCCTATTTTTATAGGAACTTCAATACTTGCCGTATGTGATGTTACTCCCCAGTCATCAAAATAGTACCGATAGTACGATCTTACCGTTAAAATTTCATTGATATAATAGTTAAATCTAAGGCCAATAGGAGTTTTAAAACGGGTATCAGGTAAGCGTTCTATATCATCTGCTAATTGAAAAACATCTTTGTTTTCGGGAGAAGTATAAATAGGTATGCTTTCAGGATTTCCAATATAATAATTATCCTTATCGGCAAAATAAACACGCTGCATTGGATTTGACAACCAACCTTGTTGATAAACTAAATCTAACGACAAAGAAAATTGAGCTCTTTTACTGAGTATTTGAGAAAAATTTAAAGTTGTTGAAAAACTATTCCTTCCTTTGTTACTTATGGATGTATAATTTTCTGGATTCCAAATAGGTCCACCATTCCCTGATTTATCTATGGCAATTCCATTCTGATTATAAATGGTTCTGTTTCTGAAAAATCCAGAATTTAAATTGCCTCCTGTATTTTCATAAGTTCTTAATTCATATGGATACGCAGGATTCCAAAAATCAATATATGCCTGAGCACCCAAATGAAGTTCAGTATTCTTTTCGTTAAACAATTTGGTTATGGAACCTCCAATTCCTGTTGAAGTATAATCAAATTCTGTTGAAAAACTTATATGCCCCGACCATATAAAATCGCGATTGTCGGAGTTGTGACTATACCCAAAAGTTCCTCCAACCCAAACGTCTCCTTCTGAAGCTCCTGAAGAAGCAACCCAAGGACTTCCGTTTCCGGTATTGGGAGAATCCCAAGGATTTAAATTACTTGAGGATGCTGACGAATAAGCTGAAATTCCCACATTTGCAGTTAATACATCATCGTCATTTAAGGGATATGCAACAACAATTGTTGGTGTTATATCCCATAATTTTTCAGAACCAATACCTCCTGTAACCGAAGCATTGTCCCCGTCTTGATTATAATAACTCATTAGAAAATCTACTTCAGTAGATTCTAAAACTCGTTTTTTGTAAACGCTTGTGCTATCTGTTTGTGCAGATATTGAAATTGAAACAAATAAAAATACTAATGCAAGTAGGTTTTTCATATTATAAGATAAAATAAATCAATGAATTTAAAGGTAGATAGTAGTATTAATTGCAGCCACAACCTCCACCAGTTTTACCTCCACTACCACCGGAAGAAGCTTCTCTATATACCAATGCATTATTTTTAAATTGGTCAACAGGAAAATCTGATAAAACCATATCAGGATCGTTTATATTTACTTTTTCATATTCTTTTACCACTACACAGGAGTTTAAAGTTACTGCTGAAATGACTAATAGCATTAATTTTTTCATCTTATTTATAATTTTCTAATTGTATGTTTTTTGAAGTATGTACCTTGTTACTTTCGTCAACTATTATACACTCTACTCCTTTTAATTGGTTAATAAAATCCAAGCCTGTTTCTACTCCCATTACAAAAATGGAAGTTGAGATTGCATCTGCTAGTTCAGCTTTACTAGTAAATATAGTAACACTAATAATTCCAGTACTTGGATAACCCGTTCTTGGGTCGATAATATGTGAATATCTTACACCATTAAACCGAACAAATTTTTCATAATTACCTGATGTTACCACTGCAGAATTATAAACAGGTAGCCATGAAAAGGCTTTCTTTTTGTTTAATGGATTTGTAATTGCTACCATCCAATCTTCTCCATTTGCTTGTTTACCCCAAGTGTTTAAATCTCCCGATGCGTTAATTATTCCTGCTTTAACTCCTTTATTAATAAGTAATTTTTTTGCTCTATCAGCAGCATACCCCTTTCCTATAGCACCAAAACCAATTTTCATTCCTTTTAATTTCAGAAAAACGGTTTGATGTTCTTTATCCAAAATAATATTTTGATACCCCACTTTTGCAACCGATGATTTTATGTCGTCTTCGGAAGGCATTTTTTTCATACTACCATCAAATTTCCAAATTTTATCCATTGATGCATAGCTAATATCAAAAGCACCATTGGTAAGTTTAGAAATTGCCAATGCTCTTTCAATAAGATTATAAAGTTCTTTTGAAACTTTTACAGGTTGAATTCCAGCATTTTTATTAATTTGCGATGTTTCTGAATTTGGATCCCAGGAGGAAATTACTTTTTCAATCCTGCTTATTTCAGAAATAGCTTGGTTAATATATTCATTGCCTTTTTCTTCAGAATTGGTAACTACTGTAATATCAAAACGACTTCCCATTAACTTAAGGGTTCTTTTGTAGTTTTGCTGCGAGAAACTCACTAACGAAAACAACATTAACCCAATTAAAACAAAGGGTTTATACATTATTTTGATGTAGAATTTAAATGATGAATATATTTACTTGGGGTAGTTTTAATATAACCTGTTTCCTCTAAAACCCTTCCATTTTTATCTAAAACAACTACAAATGGAAAATATCCGTTTTTATTATATTTTTCAGCTAGAGCGTTGTTTTTTTCTTGTTGTTCTTTTGATAATTTATTTTTTTTACTTCTTGGAAAATCTGCTTGTAACATTACGTAATGTTCTTTTGCATAAGCTTTAAATTCTTCAGTACTCCAGATTTCTTTGTTTAATTTAATACAAGGTGCACACCAATCTGAGCCTTGAAAAACTAAAATAATTACTTTGTTTTCTGAAGCTGCAATTTGTTTTGCTTCTTCAAAATCTTTTACCCAATTTTGAGCAGATATCTTTATACTTGAAATTAATAAAAGGGATACTAATAATAGCTTTTTCATAAGATAGTTGTTTTTTTTATTAAAATAATCTTTTTTTTATCTTTTCCTAATAACTATTAGTAAAACGATTAAAGAATATTTTACCCTACCTTAAATTTATGTTAAAAAACAACCCTTACAATTCCGTTGCCCGTATGATAAAAAGCACCTATAGAAAGCCCTGCTGAAATGGCATCTGTATTGGTTTGATTATCAGAAGTATTAAAAGGTATAATTGGTAATCCAACTACTTGTAATTTTGATGTTGGATTGTCTGAATTTATTCCAATATTTCCATTCTTTAAAATTACTAATGCATTACTTCTTGAAGTTGCATCTGTTCCATTTCCAACTGAAAGTAATCTTTCTGATGCTACCCATGCTGTTTTATCACCACCTCCGTTAGTATTAAAAGATCCTAATGAAAATTCTGCAAACGAATCGGTTCTTACACCTCTTCCTATAGCTAAAGATTCATTTCCTAAAGCTTGAGAACTAAAACCAATTGCTGTTGAATTTATGACCTCAGCCTGACAGCTTTTTCCCAAAGCGGTAGATTGGGCACCAATAGAATGCGCTGCAGATCCAATTGCAATTGACGAAACACCTGTAGCTTCAGCAGATTCACCAATGGCTGTTGCTGAGCTTCCGTTAGACAGGGCAGATTGTCCGATGGCAACATCATCTTGTTGTACAGCTCTTGCACCATTTCCTATAGCAACAGCAGATTCTGCCTCGGCAGATGAACCATTAACCATTGCCAATGAAAACTGTCCTGATGCTGTGTTGTTAAACCCCATGGCAACAGAATAGGAACCAACATTTCCTGTACCTGGAAACACATCATTCCAACTGCCACTTCCAGCTCTAAAAGCTCCCCTTCTTGGATTAAAAAATAATTGCACTCCCGTTGTTGTTCCTATATAATCACCTGAATTTATTGTTCCTGTAATTCTAAAACCATCGGTACCATTTATTAATAGGTTACCACTATCGGCGGTAATTATTCTTCCTGCACCTGTCCCATTTTGATCATAAGCCATATCCAAAGTATTATGCGGAGTTATATAAGCAGAAATAGTATTGGTATTTATAAGAAAAACCCATTTTGTTCCATCCCAAAAATAAAATCCTTCTCCTTCTCCTCCAATTACACTTGCATTTGTATTCCAGATTAAAAGGCTTTTTGTTGGTGTTGTTGGTATGGGAGAAATTAATGATACACTAGTTAAACTAACTCTAGGAATTAAAATTCCACTATTTGTTGAAGTAATATCTAATGAAGAAGTTGCATCTGGATTAACAGTTCCAATACCTACTTGTCCAAATGAGTTAAAAAACAAAAGTATTAATATCCAATAGACTAAAGATTTCAAAATAATTTAGTAATCTGATTTACATCTATTTAACAGTATGTAATAAAATAACCCTACTTATTTTTTAACTATTCTTTAATTATTGAAACAGTCGCTTTACGGCCTGTAAGTAAGTTCCATTCGTTAGATGAAAGTAAAGTTCCGTCATCGTCGTAAATTACTAATTGAGCGGTGTTTGGTCCCGAAGTACCTTGGTTTAAGGCAAGAAAATCAATTTTATTAAATCCTGTATTTAATGGAAATGTAAAACCATTAAACCCACCCGAAAGATAAACACTAGATTTTACAATGTCACCATTTACAAATATCCTAACTCGGTCTCCATCAACATATTCATGATCGCGATACATAATAGTAACATTTGCTGTACCTGTACGTATTTCGCCTAGATATTGGTCTCTTCCAAACTCCTTAGAAGCCTTTTTATCTTTAGTAAAATATTTGGGGGCTTTATCAGATTTCTGATCTATATAATTTTCATCAAAAGTTATATCTAATTCAGATTTTTTTTTACCTAAGTTTGAATAATCATCATTTATTAACGGGTTCTTAGGCGTTATAATGCTAGGAATTTCCATGGGAGGAATTTCTAAACCAGAAGGAGCTTTAAAATTATCTTCTACAATTTCAAATTTTACAGAATTATCATCTTCTTCTATCTGAGAAAACGAAGTAAAAAAACTACCTAAAAAAAACAATATTATATAAGATGTTTTAGGGCTCATTAAAAAAAGTATTCTTTTCAAACTTTACAATAATTACGCCAAAAATAGTAATTTAATTATTCATTAAACTTAAAGTAATATTAATTCTATTACATTAGTAATGTTTATATAAATATAAAAACAATCAATTTTAATTATACTATATGATTCATTTTACTATTATTTTTGTATAATAAATTAAAAAATCATATTTATGAAAAATACTATAGGAATAAACAAAGATAAAGCTTTGCAACTTTCAGATAATCTAAATAAACTTTTAGCAGATTACCAACTTTTTTATCAAAATTTAAGAGGTTTTCACTGGAATATTAAAGGAAGAGAGTTTTTTGAACTTCATTTAAAGTTTGAAGAATTTTACGATAATGCTGTTATTAAAGTAGATGAAATAGCTGAAAGAATTTTAACTCTTGAAGGAGAACCCTTACATACTTTTAGCGATTATTTAAATGTTTCTGATATCACAGAAAGTAAAAACATAACAAATGGTATTGAAGCTATTAAAATAATCATCAAAAATTTTAAAATTTTAATTTTAAAAGAGCGAGAAATATTAAAACTAGCAGCAGATGCTGAGGATGAAGGCACCGTAAGTTTAATGAGCGATTATATAACAGAAACTGAAAAAACTTTATGGATGTTAACTTCTTACTTAAGATAATTAATTTAATTTTAAACAAAACAGTATAATTTATGAAGGTTGAAGATTCTAAATACATAAATCTAAAACACAAAAAAGAAGAATTTCATTTCGGAAAATTTTACTTTTTTGATAAAATTATAATTGGAGAAGTTAATGAGGGGGTACATTTTGATACATTTAAAGTAATTCAAGTAATTGATAAAATTTATAATTATTATGGACAAAACTTTAAAGCTATATACATTGCAAATAGAGTTAACTCTTATTCTACTAATCCTCATACTTGGTCTAAATTACAAAAAAGAGGAGATAACTTTCTTATTGCTGCTGCTCTTATTTCTTATAATCCCACCAATTACAAAGTAGCTGCTGTAGAAAAAAAGCTTTCTACTACTTATTTAAAAAGGTGTGTTAAGTTAGAAGAAGCAATAAATTGGGCAGAAAATATTATTAAATTACAGAAAAAATAACCATATTT
>JALWUJ010000121.1 GCA_027080135.1 Flavobacteriaceae bacterium
CGTCCCAAACGTGGCGCGATAACCGGGCTACGCTACACCCCGAGTTGGTTATCAAAACTATTTTAAATTTAAAAAATAGTTTTTTGTTATTTCAACGATGCGGAGAGGAAGGGATTCGAACCCCCGGTACCCGTTAGAGTACAACTCCTTAGCAGGGAGCCCCGATCGACCACTCTGGCACCTCTCCAATTTAAAACATACTATTGTTATAAATTGCGAGTGCAAATCTACTTCAACAAATCGTATATGCCAAACAAAAACGATGCTTTTTTTTATAAAATTTTAGTAACTTTATTTTCAAGCTTTTGAGCAAATTAAAATTATTTTTTGATTGTTTTCCGAAGTTGTAAAAAATAAATATTTTTCTCCACCCTCACTAATTTTAAGCTTTTTTCTAATTTTCGCAACACTTTCAGGAAAATTGCGTGTGGTAACATTTGCCTTATTTATTTTTAGTGATGATTTAATTTCTTTTTTTTGATAGGGTATTACCATTTTTATTTCAAATTTTCTACCAGGGAAATCTATTAATTTTTCACTCGTATATAAATGTGTGTGTTGATGAAGTTTGCATATGTTGTATTTTTCCGAAATCAAATTAAATGCTCCACTCTTCATAATAGCTGCATTGGGTTCGTACAAGTATTGTTTAGGAAGAGAATAAGATGGGGTAGAAAATTCGTTCCATTTAAAACTAAATTCCTCTTTAATGTTCTTATTAAAGTTAACGGTTTTAACAAAAGGAAGTCCTGAAGTCTCTTTTTTTAGAAACCATAACAGCTCCTTTACTTCATTATTCACAGCTACTATGTGTATTTCTGATACTTTTTGTAATTCTTCCAGTCCAACACTTAAATCTAGCATTGGAGAGGTTTTTATAAGAATGTTTTCACAGTTGGCAAATAAGTTTTCTATATGGTCTGGAAGGTTGGGTTCGCAATCCCTTAGTAAGAAAACCTTTCCTTTTTTGTTGTGTCTTCTTGAAGGGTCTGCATAAATAAAATCGTAGTTATTTTTTGAGACTTGAAGCGTTCCATCTTTCAAAAAAAAAGAAATATTTAATTTACCAAAAACCTTAAAGTTATAAGCTGAAATTTCTGAAAGGGATTCGTTTATTTCAAAATGATGTACCGTTTTAAATTTTTCTGAAAAATAATAACTGTCAACTCCAAATCCTCCAGTAATATCTGCTATTGAATTTCCTTCAATTATAGACGCTTTGTAATTGGCAGTAATCTCGGAAGATGTCTGCTCTAAGTTTAGTTTTGGAGGGTAATAAATGTTGCGTGTTTGAAACCAAGTTGGGAGTTTTTTTTCAGCTTTTTTCCGACTTTCAATTTGTTGAATTAATTCTTTTACAGAAATATTTTTAAAAGGACTTCCTGCGAAAGCTAGTTTAGTTAATTCAGTTTTATGGTTTTTTATAAACTCTTGAACTTCTTCAGATAATATGTTTTTGTTTAATCTAATGTTAAATGTTTTTTGTCAACTTTTGTACGATGGTATTTTCAGATAAAAACTCCTTTAAAATAACTTTTATTACCGTATAAGCAGGTATGGCAATTATTAAACCTAAAATGCCAAAAAGCAATCCTGCTATCGATATAATTAAGAAAATTTCTAAAGGATGAGATTTCACACTTTTTGAAAAAATGATGGGTTGACTGAAAAAATTATCCACCAATTGTCCTATTAAAAACCCTATTAAAACATAAATGGTTTTTGGTAAAATGACACTTGTAAAATCACTTCCAATAAAACTAGTCATTGTTAAAAATGCCATAAGAGCACCTCCTATCATAGGTCCTACGTAGGGAATTAAATTTAATAGGGCACATAAAAATGCAATAACAATGGCATTATTAACACCAAAAATAAGAAGTACAATGGTGTAAATAACAAAGAGAATGAGAATTTGAAATATCAAGCCTACAAAATAACGAGAAAGTAAATCTTTAATTTTGTGCATGGATCTTTTAGATCTTTCTTCTTTGCCTTCTGGTACAAAAGTTAAAACTCCTTGTTCTAGTAATTTACTATCCTTCAGCAAGAAAAATGAAATAAATATTATTGAAAAAAGAGCAATACTAAAACTTCCAAAACCACTAACTACCGAGTTTAAAAAGTCTGGAATTACAGAATAATCTATTTTTGAAAGAAGACTATTTTTATTGATAGAATCTCCAATTTCAATTCCTTTTCCTGAAAAATAAGTAATTAATTTATTATCTAAACTTTGAATAGTTTTATGCAATTCATCTATATTTAATAAAGATAAATTATGACCTTGTTCTACAATTAACGGGATAAACAAGCTAATAAGACTCACTAATAGTCCTAATAAAATAAAAATAGTAACTATAACGGCTAGTGTGTTTTTAAATTTCAATTTTGTTTTTAAAAACCTAACAATAGGAAGACCTATTAAGGAGTTTATGGAAGCAATAATAATATAAACAATAACCGATTGTATTTTGTATAAAAAAAATAACAGCAATACATTTCCAACTACAATACTTAATGAACGTAAGATACCGTTCGAAATTTCTTTTGAATTCATTTAGTAAAGATATAATTTATTTACCATTGTATAAAGTGCAATTGTTGTTGCTTGTACTACATTTATACTGCTGTTTTTTCCAAACATAGATATTTTTGTGTTTATGTCGCAGGTTTTGAGTACTTTATTGGAGATTCCATGTTGTTCGTTTCCAATTATGATGGCAATTTTTTGTTTTTTTGAAAGAACAACTTCTTCTAAATAAATACTTTTATCTGTAATTTCTAATGCGATGATTTTATAATTTTCTTTTTTTAATTCTGAAATGGTTTGAAGTATATTTTCAGATATAGAATATACAACTTTTTTTTGAGTACTTCTGGCTGTTTTCTGAAGTCGGGGAGAGGAAATATTTAGTTCGGTATTACAAAAAATAATTTCAGAAACACCCATTGCATCGCAAATACGAAACAAGGAACCTATGTTTGAAGGACTTTGAACGCCATCGCAAATAAGTTTGATAGGAAACTTTTTGGGTTTAATAGGAGTGTTGTAATGTGAAAGTTGTTGGGGCATTAATTTTTAAAAACATAATTAATAATATTGACACCCATTCGCAATGCTTTTAATCGTACTTCGGGTGGGTCGTTATGGATTTCGGGATTTTCCCAACCATCGCCTAAATCGCATTCGTAAGTGTAAAGTAAAACCAATCTTCCTTCAATAAAAATCCCAAATGCTTGAGGACGTTTGTTATCGTGTTCGTGAATTTTTGGTAGTCCGTTTGGAAATTTAAACGGCTGCTTAAAAATAGGATGATCTTTGGGAAGTTCTACCAATTCTTTATTCGGAAATATTTTAATAAGTTCCTTTCGCAAATATTTGTCCATTCCATAGTTATCATCAATATGAAGAAAACCGCCACTTAATAAGTAATCTCGAAGGTTTTGAGCTTCATTGGGCGAAAAATATACATTTCCGTGTCCCGTCATATGCACAAATGGATAATCGAATAAATCGACACTATTAGGAGTTACTACTTGGGGTTTTTCTGAAATAGTTGTGTTAATATTTAGATTGCTAAACTTAATTAAATTTGGTAAAGATGTAGGATTTGCATACCAATCGCCACCACCTCCATATTGCATCAGAGCAATTTCTTGGGCAGAAAGGGTGAAAGAAACAAATAATAGGATGATAATAAAAAACTGCTTAATCATAGATTTCAAAAGTACAACTCTTTTAACAATTCCATAGCTATTCATTAACAAAAGCAACACTATGGCAAGCAACAATAGCAGCGGTTTCGGTGCGCAATCTACTTTTGCCTAAACTCACAGGTTTAAAGTTTGAAGCGATGGCTAAAGAAATTTCATTTGGAGAAAAATCGCCTTCTGGTCCAATTAAAATAGTAGTGTTTTGTTGGGCTGAAAGTTGACTTTTTAAAGAATGCTTCTGTGTTTCCTCACAATGAGCAATTAGCTTTTGGCAGTTATTCTCTTTTTGAATTTTAAAAAATTCCTTTAAAGAAATAGCCTTATTAATTTTTGGTAAATAGGCTTTTAAAGATTGTTTAAGGGCACTAATTACCTTTTTTTCGTAACGTTCTAGTTTGATTATTTTTCGCTCACTATGTTCACAGATTACAGGTGTTATTTCTGAAATTCCAATCTCGGTTGCTTTTTCTAAAAACCATTCGTAACGATCGTTTAATTTTGTTGGTGCAACGGCTAAATGTAAATAATAGGGAAGTGGCTCTTTACTTTCCACAGAAATAACTTTTGCATCACATTGTTTGGGATTGCTTTGTAATAATTCAACTTTAAAAAAGAAACCTTTACCATTGGTAAGCATTAATTGGTCGCCTTCTTTTTTCCGAAGTACTTTAAATATATGCCTACTTTCTTCTTTGTTAAAAAGGATTTCTTTTGAATCTTCTGTTATGTCTAGATTGTAGAAAAGTTGCATAATTAAATTTTAAAACTTCATTCGAGCATTTGCCACCACATTATTTTCAGTAAAAATACTTTCTTTAAATTTAAGTTCTCCTACAATAGCAATCATTGCCGCATTATCGGTACAATATTCAAATTTAGGAATATGAACTTTCCAACCTAATTTATTTTCCGCAGTTCGCAATGCATTTCTAATTCCTGAGTTTGCCGAAACTCCACCACCAATTGCTACTTCTTTAATTCCGGTTTGCTTTACAGCGTTTTTTAATTTATCCATTAAATAATCTACAATTGTAAATTGAAGACTCGCACAAATATCTTCTAAGTTTTCTGTAACAAAATTTGGATGGTCTTTACTATTTCTTTCTACAAAATACATCACGGCTGTTTTTAACCCGCTAAAGCTAAAATCCATGGGACCTACTTTGGGTTTTGGAAATTGAAAAGCATTCGGATTTCCGGTTTGTGCATATTTATCTATTAATGGACCTCCAGGATATGGAAGCCCCATTAATTTAGCACTTTTATCAAAAGCTTCTCCCACTGCATCATCAATGGTTTGACCAATTAATTCCATTTCAAAATAATTAGTAACTTTTACAATTTGGGTATGTCCCCCGCTTATTGTTAAAGCCAAAAAGGGAAATTTTGGAGTTGTATGCTCTTCAGATTTTATAAAATGAGCCAAAATATGCGCTTGCATATGGTTTACATCTATGAGAGGAATGCCTAAACCCATAGCCAAAGACTTTGAAAATGAGGTTCCTACCAATAGCGAACCCATTAATCCTGGACCTCTTGTAAAAGCTATGGCATTTAACTGTTTTTTGTCGATATTTGCTTTGCGAAGTGCAAGCTGAACAACGGGAACAATATTTTGTTGATGAGCACGTGAAGCTAGTTCGGGAACAACGCCGCCATATTCTTTGTGAATACTTTGCGTTGCAACAACATTTGAAAGTACAACACCGTTATTTATAACAGCTGCAGAAGTATCATCGCAAGAAGATTCGATTCCTAAAATATATGTCTGTTTGGGTTTCAAAATAAAAAGGCATATTTATTGGGGGTAAAAATAAAACATTAAAGCCGTATCAAAAAACTGAAAAAAATAGTAAAGAGAATAATTGCGATTTTATTGTTACTTATCGTACTCATTATTGTTACACTTTCTATTCCTGCCGTACAAACCATTATTGCAAAAAAAATAACTACCAAATTAAACAAGGAGTTTGGGACAAGCATATTTATTGAGCGTTTAGGGCTTAATTGGAAAGGCGAAATAGATATTAGAGAAGTATATATAGAGGACCATCATCATGATACTTTAATATATTCTAAAAGACTGCAAACTAACTTGTTAAGTGTAAAAAACTTAATGGATGGTAATTTGGATTTTGGTTTTATTGAATTAAATGAAGCAAAGTTCTATCTAAAAACTTATAAAGGAGAACAAACAGATAACGTATCCATTTTTGCCGAAAGTTTTAATACTGGTAAGCCTACCAAAGACCGAAAACCATTTCAGCTTTTAGCTAATAATATTACACTTACAGATAGTAAAGTGAAGATTATAAATGAAAATTTACAAACTCCAGAAGTTTTTAATCTTTCTGATATAAACATAAATACCAACGATTTAAAAATATTGGGTTCCAATGTGGAGACTAAAATTAAAAAACTTGCAGTTAATGCCAAGCGTGGCTTTAAAATTAAAAATCTTTCTGGTGATTTTTATTACAACCTCAACTCTTTAAAATTAAACAACCTTAATTTAGAAACAATAGAATCTCAAATAAAAGGTAATATACTAATGGAATATGAAACAGGAGGAATGGCAGATTTTGAAAACAAAGTAAAATTAACCGTAAATTTTGAAAATAGTAAATTAGCAACTAACGATTTAAATGCCTTTTATAATGAGTTTGGTAAAAATCAAATTATAGAATTGGAAGGAAATATAAACGGAACTTTAAACGAGTTTACTTTTAGCAAAGGTTTTATTAAAAATGGTGGAATTAACTTAAAAGGAGATTATGTTTTTACCGATTTGCTAAACCCTGATAAAGATTTTATAATTGAAGCAAAGAACCATGTAATATATGTTGATTATCGTTCGCTTTCTAAATTTATGCCAAGAATAATTGGAAAAAAATTACCAAAAGAAATTAAAAGTTTTGGTAGTATTAAATTTGAAGGAACAACTACGGTAACAAGAACAAGCTTGGTTTCAAAAAGCAACTTAATTAGTTCTTTAGGAAGAGCAAAAACAAATATAAAAATCCAACATCTTAACCAACCAGAAAAAGCAACTTATGTTGGAGATATTCTTTTTTCAAATTTTAAACTTGGAAAACTTACTCAATCAAAAAATTTGGGGTCTATCACTTCAGATCTTCATATAAAAGGGATTGGTTTTACTCAAAAATCCTTGGACACTGAAATTAGAGGGGTAATTAACTCCTTTGTTTTTAAAGAGTATGATTATAAAAATATTACAGTTTCAGGAAATTTAAAACATCCACTTTTTGATGGTGAATTATCTATTGACGACCCTAATGTAAAATTAAATTTTAAAGGACTTATTGATGTTTCAAAAGAATTAAACCATTTTGATTTTGAAGCCAATGTAGATTTTGCTGAACTCAATAAACTTAATATATTTAAAAGAGATAGTATTTCGGTATTTGCTGGAAATGTGGTAATGGAAATGAACGGAAATGATATAGATAACATTTTCGGAACCATTTCATTTAATCAAACTTTTTATCAAAATCAAGATGATGATTTTTATTTTGATGATTTTGTTATCAATTCAAAAAAAGAAGGGTTAAAAAGATCCATCGAAATAAACTCGCCAGATATTATGACAGGAAATATTTCTGGTGAATTTAAAATTAAAGATATTCCTAAGTTATTTTTAAATGGTTTGGGAAGTATGTACACTAACTACAATCTTAAAGAAATAGAAGACAAACAATACATCAATTTCGATTTTCAAATTTATAATAAGTTAATTGAAGTTTTTATTCCTGAAATACAGTTTGGAGAAAATACAAGAATTAAAGGCTCTGTTTTTTCGGATGAATCTAAATTTAAATTCAAATTTAACTCTCCCGAAATGATTGCCTATAAAAATTATCTTGGTAAGGTAAAATTTGAAGTAGATAATCACAATCCACTTTACAATACTTATATTTCCATAGATACTATAAATAATGGGTTTTATAATTTAAAAGACGTTAGTTTAATAAATAAAACCCTTAACGATACTCTTTATATCGGAACCACTTTTAAAGGCGGAAAAAACAACGAAAATATTTTTAACTTGTCCTTGTATCATACTATAGATCCAGATGGAAATTCTGTAGTTGGGGTAAAAAAATCAGATATTACTTACAAAGAAAATACTTGGTATTTAAACGAAAAAAACGACCGGTTCAATAAAATTGTATTCGATAATAAATTTAAAAATATAGAGTTTGATTCTATAGTTTTAAGCCATAATAAAGAATTAATACAGTTCGCAGGAAGCACTAGTGATAGTTTAAGCAATAAAAATTTAAAAGTACATTTTCACAATGTTAATATTGGCAACTTAGTTCCTAAAGTAGATAGTTTAAGGCTTTACGGTAAATTAGATGGGGATTTAAGTGTCATTCAAAAAGGAGGTGAATATTTTCCAAGTTCCAATTTAATTATTGAAGATATTAATGTAAACGATACTGAGATGGGAGATATGCTTATTGATATTAAAGGAAATAACAGTCTAACTCGGTATGATTTAATTACCACATTAACCAATAATAATGTAAAATCTATAGATGCTAGTGGATTTATAGATGCTTCGACTTCAGAAACACAAATACAGCTAAATGTAAATCTAAACGAATTTAATTTAAAAGCATTAAGTCCCTTCGGTGGCAGTGTTATTACTGATATTAGAGGTCTGGTATCTGGAAGTGGAAATATTACTGGAAATATTAATTCTCCAAATATATTGGGAAATTTTAATTTGGTTAATAGTGGTCTTAAAATTCCGTATTTAAATTTAGATTTCGATTTGGATAAAACTACCAATTTAATCGTAACAAAGAATACCCTAGAAATCTTAAACACAAATATTACCGATACAAAATACCAAACTAAAGCAAGTTTTTCTGGAAAAGCTACCCATAATAATTTTAAAGATTGGAAATTAGATTTAAATATTGCATCCGATAATATGCTAGTGTTAGACACTTCTTTTGAAGAAAATCAACTTTATTACGGAACAGCATTTATAAGTGGAACCGCAGATATTTATGGACCTATCAATGAATTAGTGATAGATGTTGTAGCTTCAACCCAAAAAAATACTGTGTTTAAAATTCCATTAAGTGATACAGAATCTATTGGAGATAGTTCATTTATAAAATTTCTTTCTCCCAAAGAAAAGGAAGCAAGACTTCGAGGAGAAACAATTGTTAACGATGATTTAAAAGGGCTTTCATTAAATTTTGATTTGGATATTAACAGAAATGCCGAAGTTGAAATAGTAATAGATCAAGTAAACAAATCTGCCCTACGAGGAAGAGGTGCGGGTACTTTGTTAATTGAAATTAATACCCTTGGAAAATTTAATATGTGGGGAGATTTTATTGTTTATGAAGGAATTTATGATTTTAGATACGGAAAAATTATTAGAAAAGAAATTGAAGTAGAACGAGACGGAACCATCACTTGGGATGGTAGTGCTAGTAAAGCAGAGCTTAACCTAAAGGCTGTTTATAAAACCAAAGCAAACCCATCGGCATTATTAGATGACCCTACGATTAACCGAAAAATTCCGGTAGAAGTAATGATAGATTTACAAAAAGATATCACTCAACCCGAATTGGTTTTTGATATAGGTTTTCCAGATGTAAGTTCTACCGTAAAAAGCGAATTGGAGTACAAACTACAAACTCAAGAAGATAGGGAAACACAAGCACTGTATTTACTAACCACGGGTTCGTTTATTAGTGATGCTGCAGGACAAAGTGCTATCTCAGGAACGGTAACCGATGGTATTAATGCTATTTTGGCACAGATATTAACAGATGAAGATGCTATTGTTAACATTGCTCCATATTACGATATGGGAATAGACACTGCAGAAATTGAAACACAAGACGAGTTTGGAGTTCAGTTTTCTTCTCAAATTAGTGAAAGAGTTGTTGTTAATGGAAAAGTAGGAATACCTGTGGGTGGAATTAACGAATCTAGAGTGGCAGGTGATGTTGATTTGCAATGGCTAGTAAACAAAGACGGAAGTTTGCGTATAAATTTCTTTAATCGCCAAGCCGAATTGCAGTTTATTGGTGAAGACCAAACCTTTGAACAAGGTGCCGGAATTTCTTATTCTGTAGATTTTGATAACCTTGCTGAGTTAGTTAGAAAAATGTTGGGAAAAGAAAAGAAAAATCATGAAGAAGAAGAAAGTAAAATTGTTCCAGATGATAATTCTCCAGTAAATTTTATAACTAAACCTGAAGATTCAGAAAATTAATTACAAAGAAGCTATTATCGAAATTTCAACATTAACATCTTTAGGTAATCTTGCTACTTCTACTGTTTCTCTTGCAGGTGCATTTTCTTCATTAAAATAGGAAGCATAAACTTGGTTTATAGCAGCAAAATTGTTCATATCTGATAAAAATATTGAAGACTTTAAAACATGTTCAAATGTCATTCCTGCTTCATTTAAAACAGCTTTTAGATTTTCCATAACCCATTTAGTTTCGGTTTTTATATCATCAGTTTTAAGTTCTCCTGTACTTGGGTCTATAGCAATTTGCCCAGAAGTAAATAACAGGTTTCCTTTTAATATTGCTTGGTTATAAGGGCCTATGGGAGCAGGGGCGTTTTTAGTTTTAATAATTTTTTTCATTCTTTTTTTATTATAAACGTTTGTCTGGTTCTCTTCTTTTTTCATATTTAATATCGCTAAGCATGGAAGATTTTATTCCAATAAACATATACCAGGAAGTATTGGTAGCACCTATGGGAGTCCAGTTAAAACTTAATCTCCAACTTTCCAAATCTCTCTGAAATCGAAATTGTGTTAAAGTTATACCATTTGATTTAAAATCGTAACCCGAAGATACTCCAACTTTCCATTTGGGCGAAAACTCTATATTAGAACTAAACATTATAGATTGTGAGGTTATTTCGTTTTGTCTCGCATTATTATTATAGGTTATGGTGTATGCCATTCTAAAATCCCAAGGAATATTAAAATTGTACCAATCATAATCCGATTTTGATTTGGGTTCGTCATTTTCGTATTTGCTTCGATCGTTAATAGGAGTGGAGTCTCCAAACAAATCGTCAGGACGTCCACCATTTCTAAAGGTTTCAGTGTTAAAATCTTCTTTTTCTTTTCCTATAAAATCCTTACTTGAAAATGAATAGTTTATACTTATATTTCCTCCAGTTAACCTAAAAAGGCTTCCACCGTTGTTAATGTTAAACTCATCTACTCGTTGGTTATTATTGTCTAGGGCATAAGGGTCTAAGGTTGCTCTAAAGTTAAAATCCAACTTGTTTATAACGGGAATACTCCCACTAATTGATAAAGGGTTCCAATTTAGAGAATCTCCAACTACATTATAAGCAGTTCTAAAATCTAAATTATTTAATAGTGTTATCTTTTTTGGCTTTGTTACTGTGGTATCTTTATCTCGTATTTTAGCTTCTAGTGTATTGCTAAGTCCAATACTTATGTTACTAGATTTTACTCTTCCTGGAGCACCGTAGAGTGATTTTTCAAACCTTGAATAATATACGGTTTCTGTATCTCCGGTATTTCCTATAGGGGTTTCGTATTCATCCCAAAACTGATCGAAAGAAGGATTAATATTATAACCAATAGAAGGTCTCATAATATGTCGCAAAGCTTCAATTTTCCCTCCTTTTTTAAAATTAAACATTCCATAAACAGTGGTTCCTATACTGGTAGAAAAATTATAAGTACGATAGCTGTCAAATCCATTAATAGTATCTTCTACCACACCTCCTTCACCTTCGTTAAAATTAGGATCGAATTCTTTTTGAGTGGTTTTAAAAACCCAAGTTTCTTTATATTGAGTACTCATTGAGGCACTTAAATATTTTAAAATCTTAAAATTGGTACTAAGAGGAATGGTATGTTGGGCACCTATTTGAGCTTTTTCGAACATTTCGGGTTTAAAAAATAGCGAATCGGTGGTTTTAATTCTGTTTTCGGCAGTTAAGTTATATTGTAAATTAAGGTTTTGTATAATACCTTTTTTAGTTCCAACTTTAGGTTCAAAAGGAAAAATACGTGCTACACTCGCATTTAAATTAGGAAGTGACATATTAATTTCCTTTGTATTGGTGTTTTGTGAATGTGTTCCTGCTACCGATAAATTTACTTGTGGAACCGTCTCAAAAGTTTTTGAATAAGAAATAGAGGAACTTAAAGTATTTACCAATGCACTTGCATTATTGGTCTGATTAATAGATTGTTGAAAATAGGTACTACTTCCTAAATTTACCGAAGCTGAAAACCGAGAAGTAGGATTTGCCTTAGCGTCTTGATTGTGATTCCACCTGATATTATAAACTGTACTTTCGCTAAAATCATCGAAACCTCGTTCACTGTTAATTAATTTTTCAAACCGAAGGCTCAAATTTCCATTAAACTTATATCGTAAGGCATAGGATGATTCTGCTCGTAAAGCATAGCTTCCGTTGGTGTAATAATCTCCTAATATAGTTAAGTCTAAATAATCGTTAATAGCAAAATAATAACCTCCATTCTGAAAAAAGAAGCCCCTTGAATTGTTGTCTCCAACACTCGGAATAATAAATCCAGAGGATCTATCTTTGGTGAGTGGAAAAAAAGCAAAGGGCAATCCTAATGGTAGAGGAACATCGGCAATATACATATTGGTAAAGCCTGTTACTATTTTTTTATTGGGAACTACTTTGGCTCTTCTAGTATAAAAATAATATTCGGGATTTTCAATGTCTTTTGCAGTAGTAAATTTGATGTTTTTTAGAAAATAAACCGAATCATTTACCCTTTTAGTAACTTCTGCTTTATAGTTAATTTCTCCTTCACCAGAACGAGAATTATAAATTAATGCTTTTTTTGTTTCAGTATTAAAACGGATAGAGTCGGGGACAACTTCTGTTCCTGCTTGTGTAAATACAGGCAATTGAGAATACACCCCTGCACTGTCTATTCCTCTGGCATAAATTTCATTTTTACTGTAATCTAAAATTATGTATCCAGCTTCAATTTTCATATCCTCATAGGTTATATAAGCTTTGTTGTACATATAAACTTTGTTTTCTTTTTTGTTCATATAGACATAATCTTCGCCATAATAATCCATTGGACTGGATAGTAGTTCTTCTTTTGGTTGTAAGGTATCCACCTTAACCGAATCTAAAACAGCATCATTGGTTTCAGAAAGTTTAGGTTGGATATTTACAGAAAGTGTATCTGGTTTTTCGGCTGTGGGTATATTTGTTTCAGATTTTGAGGGTATGTCTTGCGAATACAAACTTGCATTGCTTATAAACAGCAGTGTAAAAGTTGCCCATAAAAAATGCCTAAATGTTTGCAATGCTACGATACTATTTTTTTAAATTTGGCTTAGTAATTGTAAGCCTACCCACGTGGGCAAACAGGCTCAAAAATAAGCATATTTTTTATGCAATTTTTTTTTAAAGTAATTTTTTAACAATACTGTTATAAACAACACGTTATTACTTAATTAGTAAAATAAACTCTCTTATGAAAACGAAAATTATTTCATTTTTTATATTAATAATCTTAACAATTACCACCTCTTCTTTCTTTGTAAAATCCAAAACTACGCAAAAACCTTTTATAGTTGTATTGGATGCGGGTCATGGAGGACACGATCCTGGAAATGTAGGAAATGGTTATAAAGAAAAAAACATTGCCTTAAAGATTGTCCTTAAAGTTGGTAAAATACTTGAAAAACAAACCAATATAAAAGTGCTTTACACTCGTAAAACAGATGTTTTTATAAAATTAAAAGATAGAGGTCCTGTTGCTAATAAAGCTGATGCCGATTTGTTTGTGTCTGTGCATTGTAATTCCCACAGTAGTCAAGCACACGGTACCGAAACTTTTGTGTTAGGGTTACATAAATCACAGGCAAATTTTGAAGTAGCTAAAAAGGAAAACGAAGTAATTTTTTTAGAAGATAATTATAAAGAAAACTACGCAGGTTTTGACCCTAATTCTCCCGAGTCTTTAATAGGAATGACATTAATGCAGGAAGAATATCTAGACCAAAGTATTTTACTGGCGAGTTTAATTCAAAACAATTTTACTAATAACTTAAAACGAACCAATAGAAGTGTAAAACAAGCAGGTTTTTGGGTTCTGTTAAGTACCTATATGCCTAGTGTACTTATTGAAACAGGTTTTTTAACTCATAAAAAAGAAGGAGCATACCTTAATTCTGAAAAAGGACAAAATGAAATGGCTCGTGAAATTGCCAACGGAATTATAACCTATAAAAATAGTTTGTCATTAGCAACCAACGATTCGCAAAACCCTGAAATTACTCAAGACGAAATAAACGAAGCTATTGATAGAGTTGAAGAAAAAATATATGAAGGTTATGTTTTTAAAGTGCAGATTGCTGCTTCGGGAAGAAAATTAGCAACCAAACCTTCTAATTTTAAAGGGCTTAAAGAAATTGAAAGAAATAAAGAAGGCGACCTTTATAAATATTATTACGGAGCTACTTCAGATTATAATAAAATTCAGCTTATGAAAACCTACGCTGCAGAAAATGGTTTTGATTCCTGTTATATCGTAGCATTTAAGGACGGAAAAAAATTAAAACTTTCAGAGGTTTTAAATTCTAATAACAAATAAGTTGTTTTCATCAATTTATTTATAAATTTGTTTTTCATCAAAAATTTTAAACCATTGAAATTAACTAAAGAAGTAAAAACAGGAATTTTAGCTATACTATCTATTTTTATGGTTATTTATGGTTATAGTTTCTTAAAAGGTTCTAATATTTTTTCTAACGAAAGGACTTTTCATGTGTCCTATGATAATGTTGCTGGATTAAAGATATCTGCAC
>JALWUJ010000122.1 GCA_027080135.1 Flavobacteriaceae bacterium
TCAAACCCTAAAGAGGATATTAACGTATTATTTTTAAGAGATTCTATTCCTATAATGGTTTCCAACAAACCAGAGGCTCCTAAGGTATGACCGTAATATCCTTTTAAGCTATTTATAGGAATATTAAGCATATTTAATCTTCCAAAGGCTATTGCTTCCATCTCGTCGTTATAATTGGTTGCTGTTCCGTGTGCCGAAATATAATCTATTTTATCGTTGCTAATTCCCGCTTCTTGAAGGGCAGATTTTACACTCATTACCAAGCCCTCTCCTGTTCTAGAAGGTCCCGAAATATGGTTGGCATCGTTACATGATCCTGCTCCTATAACCTCTACCGCTTCGATGTTTTTATAAGATGTTATTAAAGCACTTGCTACAGCTTCTCCAATAGTGATTCCTTTTCGGTTTTTTGAAAAAGGTTGACAAGGCTGATTGCTAATTGCTTGAAAGGAATTAAAACCTGATAATATAAATTCTGAAACTAAATCTCCGCTTACAACTACTACCTCATTATAAATTTCATCTTTTATAAATCGTTGGGCAACAGCTACTGCTAAAACTCCTGAAACACAAGCGTTGGAAAGTACAATCGCTTCATTTTTAAAATTGAAAAATGCTTGAATTTGTTTTCCCAATTCTGGTAAATAACTTCGGTTCTGGTCTTTGTAAAATTTAGATTTTGGAGATAATGAATCTATATTTCCTTTGGTAGTCGCAATGATTAATCCTGTTTTATGTGAAATTTTCAATCCAGATTCTTTTAAAATTTTTGTTACTGAAAGCAACATCATTTTTTCTAAAGTAGTATATTTTTCTATTTCTCCTATTTTAGAAAATTCTTCGTTTATCTTTTGCTTATTAACTATAGAGCTAAAATAGGCTTCCCCATTTTCACTTTTGTGTTTTTTAATTCCAGATATTTTGGAAGTTAAATGACTAAAATTTTCTTCACTTGTAAAACCTAGTGATGAGATGATATTATGATGTGTGATATAGGCTTTTTTCATTATCTTTATTTCAACAAACCTACTTTACGTTTCCATTCTTTAAAAAAAGGAGGTAGGTGCAAAAACAGTTTGTCATCGTTTCCTAAAAATACTTGTGTTGTTTTTCCGGTACAAACAATTTTATTGGCTTCGTTGTAAATTTCGTAACGAAATATCATTTTTGCTGCTGGAGAATCTACAAATATGGTTTTTATTGTTGCCACTTCGCCATAACGTAATGGGTGTTTATGCTCGCTACTCGATTTTACAATGGGAGTTGTAAATCCGTTTTCTTTCTGGTCTAAATAGGAAATTCCGTGGCAACGACCAAAAGCTTCTCTTCCGTCTTCAAAATACTGTATATAATTGCCGTGCCAAACAATTCCCATTGGATCTGTTTCCACAAATCGAACCCTGATTTGACTTGTAAAACTTATTTCTTTTTCTGAAATTTTAGACGGCATTTTTTCTATTATTATAAACTATTGAAATTAGGGTAGTGATTAGAAAGAACAAAAATAGTAAAATCAAATCTGGGAGTATTTCTGAAAGGCTTGCGTTTCGTAAAAAAACATCGTAAAATGCATTTAAGCCCCAATTCATTGGTGACAAATTGGAAACAAATTGCATAAAGTTGGGCATCATAAATACTGGAACCCAAACACCTCCTAATGCTGCTAACACTACAACAAATGTTGCTCCAAATGGGGCTGCTTGTTCTTGCGAATTGGCTATCGTACCCAGTAATAAACCCAAGCCAACTGCTGCAAAACCTGAAAATAATGCCACAATGAAAGCCAAAAAGACTTTACCATAAACATCTAAACTTGGTAAACCAATGGCAGGGAATAAATAAACTCCAATTAACATCATTAATACAAATTGTATTAAACAAACTACCAAAAACACAGCAGTTTTTCCTCCTAAAATGGTTGCATACGAAACTGGATTGGTACGTAAACGAACAAAAGTTCCTTGGCTTTTTTCCTTAACCATATTAATAGATAAAGGTACGATGATAAAAAATATGGCAAACAAAGTCCATGCTGGGACATTGTGCTGAGCAGAATTTGGTAATACTTCTTCATCGTTTAATTTGGGAACAATTTCTTTAAAACTTATAAATTTTTCTGTATCGAAGGCAAAATTAGTTTCTTCATCCGAGAGTTGATCTTGAAATGCTTTGTAAATAGATTGTGATTCAATTTCAGAAATCATTTTATCAATTTCGCTTTTAATTGAAATTTTAAAGGATTGTTGTACAGCGGGATCAAAATACAATCGGACTTCTTTTACTGGAATATCTAGTTTTGTTATAGTATTGTCTTCATTTTCTAATCCAAATTCAGCTAAAACTTCTTCGACATTTTGGTTAATTTTCTTCTCTAAATCCTTAGACAGTTTTTCAGGAATTACAATTGCTAGTTGGTAAGTTCCATTAAAAACCAACTCTTTAGCTTCTTCTTCGGTATCTTTTACAATAACATCAAAAAGTGCTTGATCTTTAATTCCTTCAAAAATGCTTTCCGAAATTTTCTCTTTGTCATTGTCCACTATAAGGATAGGGATTTTTGATTTGCTAATGCTTTTAAATGAACTATCTTGTATTAAAGTAATGGTAATAATTAAGACCAAAGGCATTACAAACAAAATGGTTAAGCCTCCTAAATCTCGAGTTAGCAGAAGAAATTCTTTGTATATGGATGCTAAGAGTTTAGACATGATCCCTAAGTCCTTTTCCAGTTAATGCGATAAACACATCCTCTAAATTATGAGCTGTTGAATTTTGAGCTACCAACTCATTTGGGTTTCCTTTTATGATAATTTTTCCGTGGTCGATAATGGCAACTCTTGTACAAAAATGTTCGGCTTCATTTAAATGATGCGAAGTATAAACTATAGTTGTTCCTTGTTGGTTTAGCTCTTGTAAATGTTCAATAATTACATTTTTAGATTGTACATCTACTCCCACTGTAGGTTCATCTAAAAATAATATTTTAGGCTGATGTAGAATACTAGCTATTAAATTTATCCTGCGTTTCATTCCTCCAGAAAACATTTTAATTTTTTTATCTGAAAACTCTAAAAGACCAAATTTTTCAAGATAATGTAGTATTCTTTCTTTTAATGCTTTTCCTTTTAAACCATACATACTTCCAAAATAGAAAAGATTTTGATAAGCGGTAAGCGAAGGATACAAAGCGTATTCTTGAGGAACAATACCTATTAATTGTTTGAGCTCGTTTTTGTTGTTAGAATAATTAAGTCCGTTGATTGAAAAACTTCCCGAAGTAGGTTTAATCAAGGAACACAACATAGAAATTAGCGTGGTTTTTCCAGCTCCGTTAGGCCCTAAAACTCCAAATATCTCATCATCTTCAATTTTTAAATCCAAATTGGAAACCGAAAAATCTTCGGCTCCTTTATACTTTTTGGAAAGTTTTTGAATTTGAATCATTTCCATTTATTTTATTGCTTTTTTTAGGCTAGTAAAAAACACTTTTTCTCTTTCGGAAATTTCATCTAATTGGACAGCAATACTTTCGAAAGAGTCTTGAAGTGCTTTTCGGTTTTTATAAATTCTGGAAGCGTTTAGTGCAAAATCGCGCCATAAATCACCTATTTCGGTCATTTCTTTGGACAATTCGTCTAATTTATCGTTTTTTAGAATCTTGCTAGATTCTTGTAAAAAGGCTGCAAATATATAACGAAAACCTCCACCTCCGGTTCCAATTTCTTCTTGCATTCTAACAATCTGACCTAGGTAATGATTTGCTTTTTTAACTCCGTGTTTTTTTGGCCATTTTCGAATAAGATTGGCAACATACTTTATTCCTCTCACTCCTAAAATTGGAATGGGTGCCAACATATCTTTACAAGTTTGATTAATTCCTTTAACAATAGCTTTTTCAAGGTCTAATTTTTCAGGAAAATCAATTGGATAGTATATATGACCCTTGGGAGCAAAGGCTCCTTTTGCAAAACGAACTTTCTCCAACTCTTTATCGGTTAAGGAAGTAACGCCCTCCATAATCGGGTCACTAATTAGGTATGTATTTTCATCTTTTCCGTATACTACTAAATTGTGTGCATTAAAATGAAAACGATATTCGTCAGGAAAATAGGTTAAATTATAAACTCCAACTTGAAGCCCTACGGGGTTGTTTTTTGCTAAATTTTCATCCAATCGAGCTTTTGCTTCTTTTGGGCTTTTAAATTTTTCTTTTTTAATTTTAATCCCAACACGTTTGGCAAATTTTTTAAAAATTTGTCCTGGCAATACTCGGTAGGTAATTGCAGGGGCATGATTAACTTTTAAAAAAGGAATATAACAAAACAAAAGACCAGAGCCAATACCAAAAACCATGGGTTCGCTAATAGGATGACCATTAAAGGTCATTAAGTTAGCAACAACTCCGTTTTCGCAATGTGCGGTTTGTTTGTGGGTAAAATCAATCTTCATAAATCACTCTTTTATTTGCTTTAATTCTGCAATAGAAATTTCAAAAACCTCTGCATATTTACCTAATACTTTATTATTTAGTTTTTTAAAAACAGAAGGTTTAAAATGGCGTTTTACTCTCCAAGACCACATACCAACATAACTAGCCAAAATAGGGACATCCATTTTGTGAAGTTCCATATAATATTCTATTGGGCTGGTTTCTCCTTTTAGAACTCTTTGTTTTGCGTTGTTAACTCTTTCGTTTATTTCTTGAATTGCATTGTTTAAAGCGATGGTTTTGGGGTTCCATCCAGTACTTTTTTTTGTAGTGTAATTTCCGTCTGCATCTACAGCATAACACAATTCTTTAAAATTAGCCGATTCAAGATTGCTTTTATCTTGTGGTATTTCCTCTTCTTTCATAATTACTTACACTTCATGAATTAAGAAATTAAAGGTACAATCTACAATTAATTTATCTTCTATAAAAGTGGAACATTTTACATTACAAATGCAAACAGATTCTGTATCTAGCCTTGAGACTAACTCTGCTTTTGTTGTAAGGTATTCACCTATTTTGGGTAGTTGAAATATTTCTACTTTTTTTATAGCACTAATATAACCAACTAATTGGTTGCTTTCTCCAGTTATATCATCTTCAGAAAAAAAACTTTGACCTACAATAGCTGTAGAAGTTTGTGCCGCATTTTCTATGAGTCCAGCCTCTGTTAAAACACCATTTTTAATAAAAATACAGTTTTCTAATATGGGTAATCCAGAAGAAACAGATTCTTCATCTATAGCCAACAAATCTTTTACCATTAACATAGTACCTCTGTGAGGTAAGAAGTTTTTAAAATCTTTATTTTCTATATTTCTTTTCATAGAAATTTAAGCTAGAATTGTTTTCATTTCGCTGGTTGCAATTATTTTTCCTTTGCACTCTACATGTGATTTTACAAGGGTTACTCCCATTATTTCATGTAAAATATGAACTGTAGTAATTAGTTGATCGCCCACTTTAGGAAATTCTTCTATTTCCACTTTTTTTATGGCTCCTATATATCCTGTTGGAGCAGGTTCATTTTTTAAAAAATATTGGTATCCTGTATGTAATGCTATGGTTTGTGCCATATTTTCGATTAGACCCGATGCTGTAAAAAACGAATTTGAGATAAATATATTATCTTTTAAAATGGTTAAACCTGAAATTACTTTGTTTTCGGAGAAGTACATTAGCTTATCCACCATTACAAAAGGAGTTTTTTGTGGAATAAGATTATTAATTACCTTTTTATGAGTAATTGGTTGTTTTAACATATTCATTTTAACAAACAGTTAAAAGGGCATAAGTATAGGAAAAACGAGCACTTTCTGGAACCGAAAGCAGTATTTTATCACCTTTTTTTAGTCGTCCTGATGCAACTAATTCTTCTAACATAATATAGATAGATCCAGCACCAATATTTCCAATTTTTTCAAGATTCATAAACCAATTTTCCCAAGGAATATGAACCCCTTGTTTTTCCATTTCATCATAAAGACGCTCTTTAAAATAGTAAGAAGAAATATGAGGTAGATAATAATTAATGTCTTTAGGTTGAATGTGGTTTTTTTTGATAGCATCCTTTAAACTTTCAACACCTTTTATAAGAATATTTTCGCTTAAAAGTTTTACATCTTGCTTTACAGCAAAGATGGATTGATCTATCCATTGAGTAGGTGTGTACTCGCTCCAAGCTTTTAAATTACCGTTTGTAAGCTTGTCACTTCCTGAATACATACAAGCTTCTAATTCGTGAGCATAGGAATAGCCTTCCATCCATTCAATTTTTAAGGGTGTTTTTCCATTAGGTTTGGGTTCTAATAAAAAAGCACCAGCACCATCAGAAAGCATCCATCGTAAAAATTCTTTTTTAAAAGCTAAAACAGGTGTTTTTTCAAGTTCTTTTAAATGTGATATTTCGGTGTCGAACAATTCAGATTTCATCCAGGAAGACATTCGTTCGGAACCTGTACAAACAGCGTTTGTAACTTGTTCAGACATGATAGCCATATAACCGTATTTTAAAGCATTCATTCCTGAATTACAGGCTCCAGAGGGAGAATTTACTTCCATATTTCCTCCTTTTAAAAACCCGTGCACCATAGATGCATGAGAAGGAAGTATTTGATCTGGACTTGAAGTTCCACAGGAAAGCAATTGAATTTCTTCTTTTTTAAAACTATCATCACATAATAATTGAACAGCTTCAGTTACTAATTGTGCATTATTATGAGTTACATTACCTTCATCATCAATGGCATAATAGCGGGTTTTAATCCTATTATTACGCAAAACTATTCTTCTTGCTTTGGAAGTTTTATCATCTATCTTTCCCAATTTTTCTTCCATCTGATCATTATCTATGGGTTTATTGGGTAAAAATTTAGAAATTCTTGTTATATATACTTCTTTCATTAATCCTTCTTTAATTGTACAGATGAATAATATTTTTTATCCCTTTTTCTACTTCCTGATAGAGGAATAAAAGTTAGCAAAAATAGTAAAAAAACTATTGGTGCAATCATCCAAATTGCAATGGATAAATATATACTAAATAACTTAATAAATGGCTGTCGTTTATCACTATTTGCTTCTCCCTTAGAATTGATAAAATTTGCCCATTTACCAAACAATATATTTGCTCTTTTATCCATTACAATAAGAAAGGATTTTATCTTTACTGCATCTTTTTCAACGAGTTTATCTTGAAGGTTTTCGAAAGTGTTATTTTTTAAACTATACAAAATAACATTTCCAAATTTTCTCGATTCTTTAATATCCTTATCTGAAACTCCTGGTTTTGGAAAAATACCTAAATACTTAGTTTTCTTTCCAGTCATCATCCAATGTAAAATGGTAATAACACTAATATGATTGATGTGTCTATCTACCAAAGCAATATTACCTACCAATGTTGCTTTGTTTTTTACCAATAACTTTTTCATTTTTTCCTGAGCCATAATCCACATATTTCTACAACCTATTACCGTAATTACAGGAGTGTTTTTTAAAAGTGAATAAGCTTCAGAAGTATTTAAAAATGAATTTATGGGTATAGATGGAGTTAAATACCAAACTTGATAAGACAAGATGATTAAGTCGTATTTTACTTGTAAAACAGGATTATTTAAATCTTCTAAATCGGTGGGTACTTGTAAAAATGTTTCTGGAAAAGTATTATAAAATGTTTTTTTATCCCACGGAAAAGGGTATTCTTTTTTTAATTTTATTTCGTAATAAGACACCTCAACTTCTTTAGAGTTTTCTAAATCCTGAGTTATGTTTTTAGAAATATCTAAGAGTTGTCCCGATTGAGAAAAATAAATTACCAATACTTTTTTCATCACTTTCTTATTTTATATCGTTCCAAAAATCGAAATAATTAAACCATTGGTAAGGGTATTTTTTTAAAATTCTTTCGATACTTAATGTATATTGTTTTAGTAAATCTTGAGCATCTCTATTTTTAAAGACTGCTTGTTCTGCATAGAAATGATAATGTTTGTTAGTCTCTTTCATTATATACAGAAAAATAACAGGTACTTTTAATCTGGAACCAATTAAAAAAGCTCCTGCTGGAAATTTCGCGGTTTTTCCTAATAATTTTTCAGAGAGTGTTTTACTTCCTTCGATATACCTATCTCCTGTAAAACATATTAATTCATTTTTTTGAAGAGCGTTATTTATTTCAAAAACATGAGACAAATCCTCTTTCACAATAATAAATTTCATATTTGTTTTTAACGAAACACTTTTTAAATAATCCTTAATTGCCTTATGTTCACCATCTGTTGTTACTAAATTTATATGTGTTGAATATTCATCTACTCTTGAAAAAAAGAATTCAGCAATTTCAAAATTACCAACGTGGGCGCTAATTAAAATTCCTCCTTTTTTTTCTTTCAATATATTTTCGAGGTTTTGTTCTCCATCGAAATTATAGGTAAATTTATCTTTCAATCCTGAAGCGATAGCAAATTTATCGATAATAGTTTTTCCAAAGCTATAATAGTTACTGTATACTTTTAAAAAACTAATTAAATAGCCTTTCCCTAGGCGTTTGTGAAAATAATAATGTATTGCTTTGGTGCCTTTACTTGAAAAAAGAAGGTAATAAAAAGCAACAAAATAGAGTAAAATATACGCAGACCTTATCCCTACCTTCCGAATTAAGAAAAGAAAAATCTTATATCCAGATACTTTGCCTCTCGATTTACCGTCCCATTGAGACATATGTAGGTGTTAGTTTAATTTTTTTTCAATAATATCATAGAAATTCTGTAGTGTTTCAATTTCTAAGAAGTCTTCTGCATCCAATTTAACATTAAAATTAGATTCTACAGAAACTACTAAATCTACATAATCTAAACTATCCAATTCTAAGGTTTCTTTTAAATTGGCTTCTGGAAAAATCTCATCTTCATCTACTTCAAACTCATCTATAAGAAAAGTATTGGTTTTTAATATTATGTCTTCTTTAGTCATTTTTGTATGTACTTTTATTTTTGCAGTTTTCTTATGATTAAAGCAGAATTTGTTCCACCAAAACCAAAGGAATTTGACAAAAATACATCAATTTTTTTATTCAACGTTTTCTTTACTAAATTTAATTTTTTAGTATCTTCATCAGGATTTTCTAAATTTATATTTGGTGCTATAAATGAATGTTCCATCATCAACATAGAGTAAATAACTTCACTCGCTCCTGCCATCCAACATTCGTGTCCGGTCATAGATTTTGTTGAACTTACTGGAATTTTACAATCTCTAAAAACATCAAAAATTGCTTTGGCTTCGTTAGCATCTCCAACAGGAGTAGAAGTAGCGTGGGCGTTTATATAGTCTATATTTTCTGGTTCTAACCCTGCTTGACCTAAGGCTTTTCGCATCGCTTTTGCGGGCCCTTGAAAATTGGGTGTAGAAATATGTTCGCCATTAGATGAAAAACCGTAGCCAACAATTTCACCTAAAATTGGAGCACCTCTTTTTATGGCAGATTCGTAACTTTCTAAAATTAAGGTTGCTCCACCTCCACTAGGTATTAATCCATCACGATCTTTATCAAAAGGTCGCGAGGCTTTTTCAGGGTTTTCTGTATTAACCGAAAAAACACCCAAACCATCAAAGCTTCCCATTCCAAATTTATTAATTTCTTGTGCTCCTCCACAAATAATACAATCTTGCATTCCGCTTTTTATTAATTGAAATGCCATTCCGATAGAGTGTGAGCCACTAGCACAAGCAGCACTTATGGTAAAATTAACTCCTGTTAATCTGAATATAGTAGAAAGATTCATGGTAACCGTTGAGTTCATGGCTTTAAAAATAGCTCCCGAACCTACCAAAGTAGTATCTTTTTTATCTCTTATTTTATCCACCGATTCAACCACCGATTTGGATGTACTATCGTTTCCGTAGATAATACCTACTTCGTTGTTGTCGATAAATTCTTGTGTTATTTTTGCATTCTTTAAAGCTTCAATAGTAGCAACATAAGCGTAGTTAGATTCCTCACCCATACTTACTCTTTGCCTTCTGTGCAGTTCTTTTTTAAGAGTTATGGGTGCTACCATTCCTGTTAAGCAAGAACGAAAACCAAAATCTTCTCTACTTTCATCATAGACAATACCAGACTTTCCTTTGAATAGGGAATCTTTTACTTCTTCAAGATTTTTTCCTATACAGGAATAAATTCCCATTCCTGTAATTACAACTCTTCTCATTTTTTGAAAAAAATTTTAGGAATAAATTCCTCCATTAATATTAATAACTTCCCCTGTAATATAAGAAGATTTATCGGAAGCTAAAAAGGAAACCAAATATGCTACTTCTTCTGCTTTTCCAAATCTATTGGTAGGTATCATTTTCTTTAATTCCTTTTCGTCTAAATCGCTGGTCATATCCGATTTTATAAACCCAGGAGCAACTGCGTTTACAGTAATTTTGCGTTTGGCAACCTCTTGTGCCAACGCCTTTGTTGCAGCAATTACTGCTCCTTTTGCAGCGGAATAATTGGTCTGACCTGCAGTTCCTTTTAATCCAGAAACCGAAACCATATTAATAATACGACCATAACGATTGACTAATAATTTCTGAATTAAATTATTAGTTACATTAAAAAAACCGTTTAAACTTGTATCGATAACACTACTCCAATCTTCTCTTTTCATCCACATAAACAGATTGTCTTTTGTAATGCCTGCATTGTTTACAATCACTTCAATGACTGCATTTTTGTTATTATTATGCCAAGCATCTAACACAGAATTAACTTGTTCTGCATTAGCAACATCAAAGGGGAGTAATTCTCCTTCTCCACCTGCTTCTACTACTTTTTGCAAAGTGTTTTCGGCAGCTTCTTTATTTCCTCTATAATTAATAAGCAACTTATAATTAGAATCTTTTGCTAATTGAATGCAAATCGCACTTCCAATTCCTCTAGACCCTCCTGTTACTAATGCGTACTTTGCTTTTTCTGTTTTTTCTTTCATTAAATAAACTCATTTTATTTTGAAAACAACTCAGCATGTTCCCACCATTTACCGCCTAATAAATTTCCTTCAGCATCAATAAAACCCCATTTCTTTTTAGCAGAAACTCTAGCTATTCCGTTATGAAAACCTTTGATGTTGTTTTTTGAAAACATAGAAAATCCTTTTGCAGTAATTTCATAACCTTCAGCTATTACCATTTTACCAGAAGCATCGATAAATCCCCATAATTTTTTTTCTTTTACAGGAGCCAAACCTTTATCTCCAAAAACTTCAGCATCTTTATATTTTTCGGCGATAACCATTTCACCTTTTTCATTGATGTATCCCCAAAGTTTTCCTTTGATAGCAGGAGCTAAACCATTTTTAAATGCTTTTACTTTTTTAAATTCTGGTTGAATAACCCATTCAGCTTTGTTATTTACAAAACCCCATAATTTATCTTTTCGAGCATAAGCCAAAGACCCGTCATATCTAAAGTCATCTATTTTATTAATATCTGAGTTTTCGTAAAATTTTCCTCCAGATATAACTCCATATATCTCTCCTTTCTTAGCCCAAATTCCCACTTTGCTATAATCTCCTATTCCTTCGTAATCTAGATTAACAACCACTTTCCCTTTATTGTCAATCATTCCCCATTTTTCGTTATTTTTTACTTTGGCATAACCATTTCTAAATTTTTTAATTGCATCGTAAGTAGGTTCTAAAATTACTTTTCCATTGGTTCCAATCAAGCCTATTTTTTTGTTTACTTTATAAAAAGCAACTCCATCATTGAAATCGTAGTATTTTTCGGTGGTTGGTGTTTCTAATTCTTTGTTGGAAGCGTCAATGTATTTCCATTTCTCACCTTTTAATACCAGCATATAACCAGAATTATATTTTTTAATTTTATCGTATTGAGGTTCAATAACCCATTCTCCTTTAGTGTTAATGACACCCCAAACTTTTCCGTCTTCGGTTACAGCAGCTAAGCCATCTGAAAATTTTTCGGCTCTTTTGTATTTGGTTGGTATTACCAATTCTCCAGATTTATTTATATAGCCTCCTAAATTGTCTTCAACAACCAAAGCTAATTCTTGTGCAAAAAAACTGCTTGTAATAAATACAAATGCGAATAATACTAAAAGTGATTTTTTCATAATATAAAATTTAATGGTTAGTTATATAATCTTTTACCTTATTAACAAAAGGATACATCACTACATCTTCCGTAAAGATAGGAACTAATTCCCGAATAGCATCGTACATTTCTTTGGTTTTTGAAGACACCTTATCCTGTACTTTAAGGTATTCAATTGCCTGAATAATAGTTATTAATTCTATCGCGATTACTTCAAATGAGTTTTCAATCACCTTTTTGGTTATTAACGCTGCATTGGTCCCCATACTTACAATATCTTGATTGTCATTATTATTTGGAATACTATGCACATACATTGAATTGGATAACATTTGATTTTCAGCTGTTGTTGAAGTTGCCGTAAACTGAACCCCTTGCATTCCAAAATTTAATCCCAATTTAGCTAAATTTACAAAAGCTGGTAAACAGTCGTTTAGTTTTGGGTTTAATAAATAATTTAACTGTCTTTCAGCAAGCATCGTCATTTTTGTAATGACTAATTTTAGTTTATCCATTTCTAAAGAAACGTAATCTCCGTGGAAGTTTCCTCCATGATAAACCGTTTGTTTTTCTACATTGACAATAGGGTTATCGTTTGCTGAATTTATTTCCTCTATAAGAATTTTTTCGGTATGATTTAATGTATCTAAAACAGGACCTAAAATTTGTGGCACACAACGAAGTGAATAATACTCCTGCACTTTTTCTTCAAAAACAGTAACTCCATTATTGTCTTTATAAAGATGTTGTTCTCGTTTTCTGGTAAGCATGCTGTCTTTTAAATGGTCTCGCATTAAAGAAGCAATTTTCTGCTGTCCTTTGTGTTTTTTAGATTCGTTTAACTCACAAGATAAATGATCATCGTAAGCCTGAACAATTTCGTTTATTGCCGAAGAAGCAATTACTGCCCAGTTTAACAATTTTCTAGTATTGATTGTATTTACCAATCCTACACCTGTCATAACCGAAGTCCCGTTCATTAAGGCTAAACCTTCGCGTAAATAAACTTTAATTGGTGTTAAATTTTCTGTTTCAAAAACCTCTTTAGTGGGTTTTAATTCTCCTTTGTAAAACACTTCGCCTTCGCCAATTAACACCAGTGCTAAATGAGCTAATTGAACCAAATCGCCACTCGCTCCAACTCCACCGTGCTCAAAAATCAAAGGAGTAATATCGCGATTAATCAACTCGGTCATTAAATGAATTACCGAAACGTGAACTCCAGAATTTCCCAAACACAAGGTATTTAATCTTGCTAACATCGAAGCTTTTACGCATTGCGGATCAATCGGTTTACCAGTTCCCGAAGCGTGACTTCTAATAAGGTTATACTGAAGTTGATTTCTTTCAGAATCCTGAATTTTATACTGTGCCATAGGACCAAAGCCAGTATTGACTCCGTAAATGACTTTGTTTTCTGAAAACTCCTTTAAAAACTGAAAACTTTTGGTTACTCTATCTACAATTGTTGCATCTATTTGAAGTGAATCTCCTTTAAAAACCACCTCATTAAAACGTTCAATATCTAAACTTCCTTTGTCCTTTAACATTTAATAATTATTGAATGATTTTAGGATTAAAATCATTAATTTAGTATGCAAATTTAAGACAATTTTAAAAACTAAAATAAACTATTTTGAAAGATCCAATTATTGATGTTTTAATCATCGGAGCAGGTCCATCTGGCTGTGTGGCAGCCTCTTATCTTCACGACAAAAATATTAACATAAAAGTAGTCGAAAAAAACACATTTCCAAGATTCGTAATTGGCGAAAGTCTTTTACCGCGTTGCATGGATCATTTTGAGGAAGCTGGACTATTAGATTGTTTAAAAAAACGCAATTACGAAGTAAAAGAAGGTGCCCGTTTTATTAAGGGTGATGTAATTTGTGAATTTGATTTTAGCAAGAAATTTACCGAGGGTTGGGATTGGACGTGGCAAGTTCCGAGAGCCGATTTTGACAATACTTTGGCAAAGGAATTACTAAGAAAAGGAGTTGACTTGAAATTTGAACACGAAGTAATTGACATTAACTTTGATGAAAACGGAATTTCAACCACTACCATTAAAGACGAAAACGGAAATCCCTACACCTTAAAAGCTAAAAAAGTAATTGATTCTAGTGGCTACGGAAGGGTTTTACCTA
>JALWUJ010000123.1 GCA_027080135.1 Flavobacteriaceae bacterium
TGATAAACATTTTTCTAAATGTTCTTCTTCATTATAAGTAATTATTACTGCCGATAATGGGTAGGTTTTATGCTGAGCATAAATTTTATTAAAATCTGTAGATACCTTATCCAAATTGCTTTTCTGAATATTATAAGAAATAAAATTTTCTAGTTTCTTTTTAAAAAAGGAAGGTTTTAAGTTTGGGTAAAGTGCAATGGAGTTTTCTTTTAAATATTTAGTTGGTTTATTTTCTATTAGTTCTGGTAAATAATCTTTTAAATGAACCGAATCGTGTAATAAACCATCTTCGAAAGTGGACCACATTTCTTTTTCAATCCAAGGTGAAAAGATGATAAACGAAGGTTTGTTTAAAGCTTTCGCCATATTAATTGCTCCACCATCGTTTCCTATAATAAAATCACAGGCATTCATAATAATTATAAATTCCCGTAAATTTTTACCTAACAAATCAAAATAAATATTTTTCTGAGTAGCTTCAGAACAATTGTTATACACTTTTTTAGCCAATTTTAATTGATTGGGAATATAGTTAAACAGAATATTTGCTTCTATTTGGTCAGAAATATAATCTACTACTTCAGACATATATTCTAAGGGGTAGGTTTTATTTGGACTACTTCCAATAATTGAAATCATTACTGTTTTTTTTGAAGTATCTAATTGATATTCTTCAAATAAATTTTTAGCAAGTTGTTTTTCCTCTTTAGTTACTGTTAATTTTGGTATAACTTCTAATTCAAAATCTAATTTTAAAGGTTCTAAAAGTGATAGTCTTCTTTCGATAACCAATCCCACATTCGATTTTGGTTCATTAGATTGAGGAATGTTATGTGTGTATAAAAATGTTCTTCCTATTTTTTTATAGGATATTTTCAAAGGAGCATTTGAAAATAGAACAGTTAACCAACTTTCTAGTTTTGAATAAGCGTCGATTATTAAATCGTATTTTTGTTTTCTAACTTTAAAAATTAGTTTAAAAAATTCGAGTTTACTTTTACGGTGTTTCTTTTCAAATAAAATGTAATTGTCAATATTTTCATTTCCTTGTAGCACGGGAAGGGTGCTTTTATAAACCATATAATCTATTTGAGCACTGGGATATGCCTTCCGTAGATTATTGCAAAGCAAGGTGCTCACAAGCACATCGCCAATCATTTTTTGTTGGATTACAAGGATTTTCATTAATTAGAAAAGAGCAATTTTTTAATGTTGAAAGATAGTCTTTTTTTTCTACTAAAATCGAAATTATACCGCAACATCGTATTCCCGAAGTGCATCGTTTAAAGATGTTTTTTTGTTGGTACTTTCCTTTCGTTTTCCAATAATTAAGGCACAAGGCACCTGAAAATCTCCCGCAGGAAAAGATTTGGTGTAACTACCAGGAATAACTACAGAATGAGCAGGAATTACACCTTTGGTTTCAATGGGTTCAGAATGAGTCACGTCGATAATTTTTGTTGAAGCTGTAAGTACTACATTAGCTCCTAGAACAGCTTCTTTTTCTACTTTTACTCCTTCCACAACAATACAACGAGAACCAATAAAAGCATTGTCTTCAATAATTACTGGTGCTGCTTGTAGAGGTTCTAAGACACCACCAATACCAACGCCACCACTAAGATGAACACCTTTTCCTATTTGAGCACAACTACCTACAGTTGCCCAAGTATCTACCATAGTTCCTTCATCTACATAAGCACCAATATTTACATAACTAGGCATTAAAATTACTCCTTTAGAAATATATGCACCGTGTCTTGCCACTGCGTGAGGTACCACTCTAATACCTTTTTCTTGATAGCCTTTTTTTAAAGGAATTTTATCATGATATTCAAAAATACCAGCTTCTAACACTTCCATTTTCTGAATCGGGAAATATAAAACAACCGCTTTTTTTACCCATTCATTTACTTGCCAGCCCAAATTTGTTGGTTCTGCACAGCGAAGTTTTCCGATATCTAATAATGTAATAACTTCTCTAATGGTTTTTATGGTGGTCGATTCCTTTAATAAAGAACGGTCTTCCCAAGCTTTTTCTATAATTTGCTGTAACTGTTTCATAATTATTTAATAATTTCACAAAGATAGAAGTCACTTTTAATTATTCCCTTATTTTTGTGCAAAATATGGCACGAATTTTAGCAATAGATTACGGAACCAAAAGAACAGGAATTGCAATTACAGACGAGATGCAATTTATAGCTTCAGGGTTAACAACAGTTAAAACAAAGGAGTTACTTTCTTTTTTAAAAAAATATATTTCTGAAGAAAAAGTGGAACTCGTAATTATTGGTGAACCCAAACAAAAAGATGGGGCACATTCTCAAGTAGAAGCTGAAATAAAAAAATTCATTACTCTATTTAAAAATACATTTCCTCTGATGAAATTAGACAGAATAGACGAACGATTTACCAGTAAAATGGCTTTTCAAACAATGATAGACAGCGGATTAAAAAAAAAACAAAGACAAAACAAAGCATTGATAGATGAAATTAGTGCAACAATACTATTACAAGACTATTTAAAGTATAAAAAATGATTTTACCAATTGTAGCATACGGCGACCCAGTTTTACGAAAAATGGGAAAAGAAATATCAAAAGACTACCCCAAGTTGGACGAAATTTTAGAAAATATGTTCGAAACCATGAACAATGCTCACGGTATTGGTTTGGCGGCTCCACAAGTTGGAATGCCCATTAGGCTATTTATTGTAGATGCAACTCCTTTTGGAGACGACGAAGAACTAACCCAAGAAGAAAGAAATTTTTTAAGCACATTTAAACAGGTTTTTATCAATGCAAAAATTAAAGAAGAAACAGGAGAGGAATGGGCTTTTAATGAAGGTTGCTTGAGTATTCCAGATATTAGGGAAGATGTTTTTAGAAAAGAAACAATAAAGATTGAATATTTAGACGAAAATTTTAAAAAACATACTCGAGAGTTTAATGGAATCGTAGCCAGAATTATACAGCATGAATACGATCATATTGAAGGAATTTTATTCACCGACAAACTATCTCCCCTAAAAAAACGTTTAATAAAAGGAAAACTTTCTAACATATCAAAAGGAAAAATACGAGTAGATTATCGTATGCGTTTTCCAGATGTAAAAAAGAAACGCTAACACACTTGGATAATAAATATTAACCCAAGATATTTGCGTTCTCAAATAAAAAAACAATAAAATATAAAATGAGTTTAGAAAAAATATTGTCAATTTCAGGAAAACCAGGTTTGTATAAATTAGAAAACCAAACCAGAAGCGGATTTTTAGCAACCTCACTTATAGATGGCAAAAGAATAAGTGTGAGTGTAAGACAAAACGTGAGTTTACTTTCTGAAATTGCAATCTACACTTTAACCGAAGAATTACCATTAAGAGAAGTTTTTTCTAAAATTTCGGAAAAAGAAAATGGAGGTGAAACCATTAGTCATAAATCTACAAAAGACCAATTAGAAGAGTTTTTTTTCGAAATACTACCAGATTACGACGAAGATCGAGTATATCCTAGCGATATAAAAAAAGTAGTTCAGTGGTATAATTTATTAACTAAAAACGGAATTACAGATTTTTCTGAATCTACTTCAAAAGAAAATAGTGAAGAAGAATAAAAGATTAGCTGAAAACCTTTGCTTTTTTGCAAGAAAATAAATGAACTCTAGAAAGGATCAACTTAGTGCTTTAGACCGTTTGCTAACCATAATGGAAGAGCTTAGAG
>JALWUJ010000124.1 GCA_027080135.1 Flavobacteriaceae bacterium
GTATACCTATTAGAAATTGGGGTGTAGTTCTAAATCAGTTTTTAACTATATTTGAAAATAGGGTTCGATTTTAAATAAAATCAAACCCCTAGTAATTTTAACTTACACACTTTTAGGGATAGTGTCGCTAAGAAAGTGCAAACCCCAAAGTTTGTGCTTTTATTGTATATTTGTGCTAACCTGAAAGATAGTACTTTTAAAATCGCCACTAACCATACAGTCAACGTTACCCAACATTTAAAAAATGAAAAAGACAATAGTAATATTTGGAATTATACTTTTCTACTCATATGGAATTAAAGCCCAAGAAAACTCTAGTAAACTGAGAATTGGACTAAATGCTAGTATTGAAAAGAATTTAAGCTCAGAAAACATAGCATTCGATAAATATACTGGTTATTCTGCTGATTACAATAAAACAAATTACCGATTAGGATTGAATTTTGAATATGAATTAAAAACAAATTTTTCAATAAATACTGCAATTAATTATTCTAACAAAGATTTTACTGGAACTTATTATTGTGCTGTTTGTAGCTTTATAGTTCCTCCGAGTCCACAAAATATTGACTTTAGATTTATTGAGGTGCCTCTAACATTAAAATATTATTTTCTTCCAAATAAAATTCGATTATTTGGAGAGTTTGGACTTAATAATCTTTTTTCATTAAACAAAGAAGTAACAGATAATTCATATGGACTGGGAATTAAACTTGGAAGTGGAATTGAATACAATTTATCAAAAAAAATAGCATTACAGATGACTATGGATTATAATAGCGGAATTTCAAAACTTTATAAGGAATCCGAATTTAAATTAAAGTCATTTGCTTTTGGAATTGGAATTATGAAAAAATTATAAAAACGTTGGGTAACAACGGCTATACTTAATTGCTTAGTTCTGTGCTACTTTGGAAAAATCGGAGATTTTTCCAAGTTGCTTTTGTACTTAGAAAGTTAAGTGCTAAATTGTTGCAACTAAGCATAGCCCAACCGTTGGTGCCAATATATTTATAATGAGAAATTTCATTAAATTATTAGTTGTATTTTCTCTTTTACAGTCTTGTACTTGTAGGAAGCCACCGTTCCCAATTGATTTGGAAGAAGTCAAGGAATGGATGGGACCATTACAATCTGAGGAATTAATCTTTACTGACAACAATGCAAATCAAAAAATCATTGTTAAAGAATATATTGAATCTCAGGAATATTATGGTGGAGACGAATGTGGAACAATGAACCCTTTACATATAATTAATTACTATTCTAAACTTGATAACATAGAGATATTGCAGACAAACGCCTATCGTTATGAGGTAATATTTAATTCAACAATTGACGAATTTTCATGGGGAAATGAACTATTGAGAGTTTCAAGTACTGAAAGGATTGCTTTTAATTCGAGAATTGGTCTGACTATTTCGGACACAGTAGTAAACTACAAGGATGTAACTTTATTAACTATAGAAAACACTGAAAATAATGAATTAATTAATTTTGAGAAACTAAAATTTGTTGAGGGATTCGGTATAGTTTCATTCGTTGACAAATCAAATACAAGCTGGGAACTGAAATAATACTGGCACCAACAATCGCTATAAGTCAAGGCGGCAATAGTGTATGCTGACATTTTATTATAATTTATTTAACTTTATTACTCCGGGGACAGTTACGAAGGTTTGAATTCCGCCTCGCCTCATAGCTAAACCCGTTGTGCGTCATTCCCCACATCACGAAATCGAGATTAATTTCTCTTGCTAACGAAAAGTACCGAACTTTGTCTTGACTCTATGCAAGGCCGGTTTTTCAAGTGGTGCGTAATAGCCCGTGCTTCATTCTGGTTGAAATGTAAAAAGCCCCTGAACTCGTAATTCAGAGGCTTGTTGATAATTTCAGTGGTGACACCTTAATGGTGATCCCGTTCAGAATATTTTTCAAGTCCAAAGTTACATTTTCTTAGAGTCATTTTTATTAATTTTTAAATATTTATTCAAAATGGGAAGAAAAAAGAAAATGGAGATGGACATCATCAATCACAATGCAGCAGGTATTGATATTGGTAGTCGGTCTCACTATGTTGCCGTAGGGCAAGCGTTAGAAGATGTAAAAGAATTTGGTGTTTATGCCCAAGACCTTACCGAAATTTGTGATTGGTTAAAATCTTATGGTATTACTTCAGTAGCAATGGAATCAACTGGAGATTATTGGCAAAACCTGTTCACAGAACTTGTTAAACATGGCTTTGAAGTTATTTTAGTCAATGGGAAATTTACCAAGCATGCTAAAGGGAAAAAGACAGATGTAAAAGATTGTAGATGGATACAAAAACTGCATGCTTTAGGACTATTAACAAGTAGCTTTTTACCCGATGAAAGCACCGAAATATTGAGAACTTATTGCAGACAAAGAACCAATTGGATTGATTCAGCATCTGCAACATCTCGAAAAATGCAGAAGTATTTAAAATTCTTAAATTTCAGATTAGATGTTGTTGTAAAAGATGTTTGCGGATTAACCGGATTAAAAATCATAGAGGACATCTGTAAAGGTAATTTAGACCCGAAAGAATTAGCAAAACATAGGCATTATAACTGTAGGAAGTCTGAGCAAGAAATTGAAAAAGCACTTCACGGAAACAATCGAGTAGATTTTTTATTTGGTTTAAAACAGGAATACGATAGCTATAAATTTTACCAAAAGAAAATTGCCCAATGCGATAAAGAGATTGAGAAATTTATAAAAGAAGAGCTCAAAAAAGACCCCAATAAAAAGAATCTTAAAACTACAGCAAAACCATACAAAAGACTAAATAAAAATGCTCCACAAATCAAAAATCTTAATCAAGTAGCTTTTAAGTATTTTAATGGTGTTGATTTATTTGCCATCGAAGGTATGAGTCATGCAACTGTTTTAAGTATTATGAGTGAAATTGGTCCCGAAGGATTTATGAAATTTAAAACAGCAAAGCAATTTTCTTCTTGGTTAAGGCTGGCTCCAAACAATAAAATATCAGGAGGAAAAGTATTGAGCAATCGAATACCCAAAGGTAGCAACCGGCTGAAAATTGCATTAAGACAAGCTGCCAATGCCATTGGAAATTTAAAAGACACCCATCTTTCTGACTTCTTTAAAAGGGTGGCATATAGAAAAGGTAGACAAGCTGCTGTAAGTGCAACAGCTAGAAAATTAGCTGTTATAATTTGGACAATGATTACAAAAAAAGTACAATATCAACCACCAACTGAATACTTATTCCTTGATCAAAAAAGAAAATTAGGAATCGTTAAAAGAATTAGAAAACAAATTGATAAATTTGAACTCAAACCCGAAGAACTCGGAATTGCAACTAATTGATAATCAACGATGAAGTTTGACGTTAGTCAGAATTAAAAACGAAACGAAAAACTAACAAAAAATGAATGATAAAATAGAAATACCATTAAGTAAAAACAAATTATTTTTAGGAATTGGTGGCTCAATTCTATTTGTAATATTAGGAATATGGCTGTTTGCAAACTCAACTGAATTTCAAAATCATTCTATGCGGATAATGAGAAACCCAACAGTAATTAAAAGTGTTGGAATAATTGAAATTTTGTTTTTTGGAGCGACAGGAATTTACGGAATAAGAAAATTAATTGACAAAAAAGTAGGTTTAATAATTGACAAAAACGGAATAACGGACAATTCAAACGCTTCAAGTATTGG
>JALWUJ010000125.1 GCA_027080135.1 Flavobacteriaceae bacterium
GCTTTAGGACCATCGCCGTATCCTTCTTTACCGTGACAGGATTTACAGTGTTTAGAATATAACGATTTACCAATAGATAGGTTTTCTTTATCGGTTGCGTCTGTTGGATTCTTCATGTTTTTGTATTCAGCAGGTACTTTCCATTCTTTTTCTTGAACAGAATTTGATTTGAATGAAATCAATGCAAATGCTGCAATAACAACTACAAATAAAATTGATTTAATGTGTTTCATAATTATACGTTTTTTTGTTTTGAGATTTTATATAAATTAAAAATTAAGTAAAATAGTGTTATCCAAATACCAAATATAAGCATATTCGGAATTATTAGGTCTGCCCACGGTGCTTTTCTTGGTGGCGACCACATAGTGCGTTGGTCAAAAGTAGAAAGGTCTTTTATAACTGACCCTATATTTGTATTAACTACCGTTTTTATTGTACCGTAATCATCACTGTCATCTAAAACCACTTCATAATTTAATTTACCGTCAATACCGGGCATTTTTACAGTGATAGGTACATTTATTGTACCGTCCTTATCTGTAAAATAAGGGCCTTCTCCTATAGGTAATGGCGAAAATAATCTTTGGAGGTTCACTTTTAATTCAACATCTTTTAAAGGCTTGTTTTGGGCATCGGTAAATGTGGCCGATATAACCGGATTTTTACGACCTCCTTTTAACTCAGCGGTTAAATTGGCCACTTTAACACTTAGGCTTTTAGAAACTTTTTTAAATTTCTTAGAACCTTTGTGTGTCACTTTAAAACTGTAATCTTCTAAGGTGTTTTTAAAGGCTTTATCTACATTTATTTTTGCCTTTCCTGTTTTATTTAGGGTTACTTTCCCTAAAAAATCAATACTATCGTTTTCAAAAGTTTGATAGATGTCTAATGTGAGTCCTTTTGCAGGTTTATATTTTCTGTGCTCCTTATATTTACCTGAAATATTTAAGGTATTGACATCCCCTACCTTTACAAAACTAACTTTTACGCGTGCTTTTAGCTTTTTTTGAGCATTAGCGGTAATGCTAAAAAAGCTCATAAATATAGTACAAACAATTACTATAATTAATTTGCTGTTTGTTATATTATTCTTCATCTTTAGTCGTGTTTTTAGGTTCTTCAATGCCAAGTTCTTCGGCAGTTTCGTGTATCGGAATTACAGGTACATACCTCACCAACAGTGTTACAATTAACATTGCGCCTGCTAAAGTGCCCCAAGTAATGAGCCACTCTAGATGTGTTGGAGAATACTCGTGCCATGATTTTGGAACACCTTGTTTTGGTAAGAATGGGTGTAATAAAGTTGGAATGACAATTATATAGCGTTTCCACCAAGCGCCAATAACAACAATAACACCAATAATAAAAATGGGAAATGGTTTACGCATCTTTTTAAATAATAAAGCGATTGCGGGGAATACTAAACCGCCAAAAATAACGGTATAAAATAACCACGCTTCATCTCCATAAAATAATGATTGTAGGTGAGCCGATTCTTTTTCGGTAACCTTTAAAGCGGGTACCAAGTATTCATTTACATTAAAATAAATATATACTAGAATTAACATTACCAGAAGTTTTCCCATTTTATCAAAATGATCTTCGGTAATATATGCTTCTAAATGATGTGTTCTTCTTAATAAATACATCACAGAAATAACACCTCCGGCTCCGGCTACAAAAGCTCCTGCTATAAAATAAGGGCCAAAGTTTGAACTATCCCAACCCGGCCTGTAAGTAGCGGCAAATAACCACGCTGTTACGGTATGAATACCAAAAGCAACCGGTATTATTAAAACTGATAAAGTACGAATAGACCAATTGTAAATTCTTTTTTGTTCTTTATTACCATTCCAGTTTAGAGAAAATCTGGCATAAATTTTTGACAGTTTTTTATTGCTCTTAAATTTTCTGCGCAAAATTTGTAAATCGGGTAATAGTGGGAAATAAAGTAATAAAATACTTATAGTTAAATAGGTAGTAACCACAATAACATCCCAAACAATGGGCGATTGTAGTCTGCCGTGCATAAATAAATTTAAAATTCTATCAGGACGTCCCATATCAATAATAATAGTCAAGCCCCCCATAATAATAGCAGCTACTGCTATAATTTCTGATATTCTTGTTAAGGGTGTAGCCCAAGTAACCCCAGATAATCTCAGTACGGCTGTAACCAGCGAGCCTACCAAACTAATGGCTACAAAAAAGACAAAGTTTGATATATAAATACCCCACAAAGAGTAATCGCGCATACCGGTTATTACCAATCCTTCTGTAAACTGCAAATAATAAGCATAAACAGCTCCTATTATAATTACCAATAAGAATCCTATCCAAAGTTTACCGTATAAACCAAACTTTCTAGGGGCTAAATCATCTGTTAATTGTTCGAAAGTTTTCATGATTTTTTAGCTTTTGGTACAGATTCAAATTCTGTATAGTTATCTAATCCTTTTTCAAAATCCTCTTGCCTGTCTTTAGGCGGTAAATAATAAACACTAGGCATAGTTCCTAAGTCTTCCATAAGTCTGTAACCGGCATTGTCTCTAAGTAACTTGCTAAATTGGAAAGTTTCGTCGCCATTGGTTACAGTATCTTCGTACATATCGCCAAAGAAATAAACCCCATTTGGACAAGCTGATACACAGTGTGGTAATTTTTCTTTAGCAATCATATGTGGGCAAAAATCACATTTATCAACCGTTCCTCTTACACTTGGTGCGCCGGCATGGTCTGGTGTGTATTCCATATTGGCAACTACTTCCCCTTGTTCAGGTTCAGACCAATTAAAGACCCTTACAGAATAAGGACAAGCGGCCATACAAAAACGACAGCCTATACAGCGTTCATTGTCAATTAAAACAATACCATCTCTACGTTTAAAAGTAGCATCAACCGGACATACTTTTACACAAGCCGGTTTGTCGCAGTGCTGACACAAAGAAGGCATCCAATAAGGTGACGACTGCGGATTGTCTTGCATTTTATAAACCTTAAGCCATGCGTTATCTCCTGTTACAAAATGGTTCTTATTACAGGCACTTACACATTGCTTTGCATTTTTACATCTGGCTAAATCTATTACCATTACAAACTTTCTGTTAGGAAAACCTTCTCTAACATTGTAGTCGTCTCCTTTAAGAGCTGAATGTTCTTCAACTTTAGAAACGGGTACTTTAATCAAATTCCCGTCTGTATCCATTAATTCTACCATTTCTTCATCTCTAAGAGATTTGGCAACAGCAGTTCCTCCAATGGCGGTCAATAATCCCAATTTTAAACCTTGGTATATAAAATTCCGTCTTGTTTTTTCATCTTTTTCTTTCATAATCTATTTGTTAGATTTGAGGTTTAGCCAGCCTAACAAAGATTTATTAGACAAGTCCTTTTTAACAATGCGTGCTTCTTTTAAAACAGCCTCATCTACTTGAACAGAAGTACCATCGGCTCTTAAAAGTGTTTTTACTTTGTTACTTTTTTTAATTTCGTTTTTTTGACTAAATCCTAAAAAGGGTAATAAAGCTGTTCCGCCTAGAATTGGGAGGAACTTTCTTCTAGATATTGTTTTCTTTTTATTCATTATAAAGTTAATTGATTAGAAATTCCACAATCTTGTAATATTAAAACCTATTAAGATATCTCCAT
>JALWUJ010000126.1 GCA_027080135.1 Flavobacteriaceae bacterium
CTACTTATTCAAATCCGTTGGTAGGTTGCGTAATTGTTCATAGAAATGAAATTATTGGAGAAGGATGGCATTATCAATCTGGTAAACCTCACGCGGAAGTAAATGCAATAAATAGCGTTAAAAATCAATCACTTTTAACCGAAGCAACTATTTATGTGAGTTTAGAACCTTGCTCTCACTTCGGGAAAACACCACCCTGTGCCAATTTAATTATTGAAAAAGGAATTAAAAAGGTAGTCATCGGAAGTGTAGATCCAAACCCAAAAGTTACAGGAAACGGAATTAAACTTTTGAAAGAAAATCACTGCCAAGTAATTCAAGGTGTTTTAGAAAAAGAATGTGATTTGCTAAACAAACGGTTTTTTACATTTCATAAAAAGAAGCGTCCGTATATAATTTTAAAATGGGCAGAAACCAATGATGGTTTTATTGCTCCAACCAAGAGAAATGAACAGAAACCCGTTTGGATCACCAACAAAATCTCCAGACAAAGGGTTCATAAATGGCGTGCAGAAGAGCAAGCAATTTTGGTAGGAACACAAACTGTAATAGACGACAATCCAAGTTTAACTACTCGAGACTGGCAAGGGAATTCCCCTATTAGAATTGTTTTAGATAGAAATTTACGCATTCCTGAAAACGCTTCTATTTATGATGAAAGTGTAGAAACTATTGTTATTACAGACGAGAAATCGGGCATTTCGACTCCGCTCAATGACCGCATTTCGACACTTCGACAAACTCAATGTCCCCCAGTTAATGACCGCATTTCGACCTCGGTTATTGAGCGGAGCCGAAATAACAAACAACAAAACAACGTTCATTTTGAAGCCATCAATTTTTCAGATGAAATTGCAAATCAAATTTGTGACCTTATATATAGGTATAAAATTCAATCGGTGATTGTGGAAGGTGGCTCAAAAACGCTTCAAACTTTTATCGACGTTAATCTTTGGGATGAGGCGAGGGTTTTTACTGGAAATAGTTTTTTTAAAGAAGGAACAAAATCCCCAATTTTAAAAGGAAACCTTATTTCTGAAGAAAAAATGAATCAAGATACTTTACGAATTTATAACAATGATTAAAACCATCATTTTCGATTTTGGTGATGTGTTTATTAACTTAGACAAAGAAGCTCCGTATCGCAAAATGGCGAAATTGGGAATTACTTCTTTTTCTAAAGAAATGATTGAAACCAACCAACTTTATGAAACTGGGATGATTTCTACGGAAGGCTTTTTAGATTTTTATAAAAGTAAATTCCCTGAAATTTCATCAAAAAAAATAGAAGAAGCTTGGAATTCCATTATCTTAGATTTTCCTGAATATCGTTTAAATTTCTTGGAAGAATTAGCAGCTTCAAAAAAATATAAATTGATTCTTTTAAGCAATACCAATGATTTGCATATTGAAAAAGTGATTGAAAATATGAGCATTGAAATGTATCAACGTTTTCAGAAATGCTTTGATGCTTTTTATCTTTCACAAGAAATTGGTTTTAGAAAACCCAATGCAGATATTTATAAATTTGTTATGGATACTCACCAACTTAAAGCAGAGGAATGTTTTTTTGTGGACGATACTTCAGAAAATACAGAGACAGCAAAAAAATTAGATATTCACACTTGGAATATCAAGCCTAAAACGGAAGATATTATCAAACTGTTTAGCATTCATTCAGAATTGTTTTAAATTCACAAAAAATTAAAAGCCCTTGATTTATTTAATCGCCAGCATATTAGTCTTTACCTTAATATTTATCGTTTTTAAACTCTACGAACGATTTAAAGTAGATATTCTTCAAGCCATAGTTGTAAACTATATCGTTGCTTTTATAACGAGTATGATAGCTTATAAAATTCAGGTAGGTTTTGATGGTTTATCCGTTTCAAAAATTGTTGGAATGGATTGGTTTTATTATACCTTCGGGTTGGGAATACTATTTATTGTTGTGTTTATTTTAATAGCCAGAGCTACACAGGTTAATGGGCTTTCGGTCGCTTCAGTAGCCACAAAAATGAGTGTAATTATTCCCATTATATTCGGATTGATATATTATAAGGAAAGTTTAGGAATATTAAAATTTATAGGAATTTTATTTGCGTTAATGGCGGTTTATTTTGTTTCAGTAAAATCGAAAGAAGGTTTAAAACTTAGCAAAAAAGATTTAACTTTACCCTTGTTAGTATTACTAGGAAGTGGAGTTATAGACACTACTATTAAATTTTTAGAAGAAGCTTATGTTGCCGAAAATGATATATCGATTTTCTCGGCAATTATATTTTTAAGTGCAGCTATTTTAGGAATTATCATTGTTATATTTAAAAGCCTAAAAGGAAAAGTAAAAATAGAAATGAAGAATATTATTGGCGGAATTGCATTAGGTATTCCCAATTATTTTTCTATTTTCTTTTTGGTAAAAGCACTTAGGAGTGATGTTTTAGAAAGCTCGGGGATTTTTGCTATTAATAATGTTTCGATTGTAACGCTTTCAACCATTGCAGGAATTATTTTGTTTAATGAAAAACTCCTTCCGAAGAACTGGTTAGGAATTGCATTGGCAATTTTAAGTATTGTTTTAATTTCAATTCAGTAAGATGAAAACCGAAAAAGACACCTTTAAAACCATTACCAAACCTTCGGAAGAAACGTTGTTTAAAGACCGAAGTAGTAAGTTTTATGGTTATGCTTTTCCGGTTAATAACGAAGAAGAAATAAAAGAACACATTGAGCAATTAAAGAAACAACATTATAATGCGCGACATTGGTGTTACGCTTGGCAGTTAGGAAAAGAATACGAAAAATTTAGAGCAAATGACGATGGCGAACCTAGCAATAGTGCAGGAATGCCAATTTACGGTCAGTTGCAATCTTTTGGGGTTACTAATGTTCTAGTTGTAGTAGTTCGTTATTTTGGCGGAACCAAATTGGGAGTTGGCGGATTGATACAAGCCTACAAAACAAGTGCAAAACTAGCTTTGGAAGCTTCAAATATTATCGAAAAAACTATCGATGTAGATTTTATCCTGAAATTTGAATATCCCGAAATGAACACGGTAATGCGAATAATAAAGGATCAAAATCTAAATATCACGAATCAGAAAATGGAATTGGATTGTGAGTATGTTATTTCAGTAAGAAAAAAAGAAGCAGAAAAAATATTTCAAATTTTTAATACTACTTATAAGGTATCGATAACAAGAATTGAAAATGAATAGGTTCACTTATACTGTGTTCAACCAGACAATAGATTTTAATCCTTCAGTTTTTCCAGTAAATAATCGGGAGCTTTCATCAACTTTTTAGTAGTACTATTTACAAAAACCAAAGTAGTCGTTGCTGTGACTAAAAGTTTCCCATCTTGATTATGGATTTCATAATAAAATTCAATTTTAACTGATGGAATTTCTTTTAAAGTAGTTGTTACGGTTATAAGGTCGTCATAATAAGCAGGTTGCTTAAAATTAATGTTTAAATTTACAACAGGTAATTCTACATTATTATCTTCCATATACCTATAAGAAAAACCTAATGTACGAAGCCACTCGGTACGGCCTTCCTCTAAATATAAGGCATAATTACCATAATAAACGATTCCCATTTTATCGGTTTCGCCATATCGCACTCGAATATTTGTTTGTGTTTTTTTCAAAAAAAATTTTAAATATCAAGAAGATTTGTTGTAGATTTATAGGCACATAATATGAGAAAAAAAAAACAAATATTCAATATCAAAAGAGTTTTTTTTATAACTTTTTTGTTCACATATTTGCAATGTTAAGAAAATGTTATGGGGCATAACAATTTAACTAGAAAACCAACAAATTTTAACTAATCTAATACCCAATTTTTAACTATGAGCAAAACTGCTGACTCAGTTTGGAATAAATGCCTAACATTTATTGAAGACAACATTACTGCTCAAGCATATAAAACATGGTTTGAACCAATTAAAGCAATAAAGTTAACTGAAGATGCTTTAAGTATTCAAGTACCAAGTAAATTTTTCTACGAATGGTTAGAAGAACATTACGTAAAGATATTAAAAGTTGCCTTAACCAAAGAATTAGGGAAAAATGCAAAGCTGGTGTATATTATTAAAATGGAAAACACCTATGGAAACAAACAACCTTTTACTGAAAAAATCCCTAGTTCTAATCGTAATCATTTACGCTCTCAAGAAGTAGATGTTGCTACTAAGAATAAAAATCCAATGCTTAAGAATCCTTTTATTATTCCCGGGATTCGAAATGTTAAAATAGAATCGCAACTAAACCCTAATTATAATTTCGATAATTTTCTTGAAGGAGATTCCAATCGTTTGGCACGTTCTGCTGGAATGGCAGTTGCCAATAAACCTGGGGGTACTTCGTTTAACCCATTATTGGTTTTTGGAGGAGTTGGATTAGGAAAAACACATTTAGCCCACGCTATAGGAGTTGAAATAAAAGATAAATATCCAGAAAAAACAGTCCTATATATTTCTGCTGAAAAATTTACTCAACAATATATTGAAGCTGTAAAAAAGAACAATCGAAACGATTTTATTCATTTTTATCAGATTATAGATATATTAATTGTCGATGACATTCAGTTGCTTTCAGGAAAAGCAGGAACTCAAGATGTATTCTTCCATATATTTAACCATTTACACCAAAACGGAAAGCAAGTAATCTTAACGAGTGACAAGGCTCCTGTTGATATGATTGATATTGAACAACGTTTATTGTCTCGTTTTAAATGGGGACTTTCTGCAGAGTTAAATCATCCAGATTACGAAACAAGAGTTGCTATTATCAAAAACAAATTGTATCGTGATGGTGTAGAAATGCCCGAAGATATTATAGAGTTTTTAGCTAATAATATTAAAACAAATATTCGCGAATTGGAAGGAGCTATTATTTCGTTAATAGCACATTCTTCTTTCAATAAAAAAGAAATCACTATTGATCTTGCCAAAAAGATTGTAGATAACTATGTAAAAAATACAAGTCGTGAAGTATCGATAGATTATATTCAGAAAATTGTTAGTGAATATTTCCAGATGGATGTGGATACACTTCAATCTAAAACAAGAAAACGTCATATTGTACAAGCAAGACAATTGGCTATGTTTTTTGCTAAAAAATTAACCAAGGCTTCCTTAGCATCAATTGGTTCTCAAATTGGAAAACGGGATCACGCAACAGTACTACACGCTTGCAAAACGGTTGATAACCTATCTAGCACCGATAAACAATTCAGAAAATACGTAGAAGATTTAAATAAGAAACTTACTTTATAATATTCGTTATTTTTCTTTTCACTCTATTATTTCGTAATGAAAACTAAAGTTTTAATGGTTTGTTTGGGTAATATTTGCCGCTCTCCTCTAGCAGAAGGTATTCTAAAGTCAAAGGTTGATTTTGATAATGTTTTTGTAGATTCTGCAGGTACGGGTCATTGGCACGTTGGTAATAAACCTGACCCAAGAAGCATTGAAATCGCTAAAAATCACGGAATAGATATTAGCAACCAACGAGGAAGACAATTTACTCAAAAAGATTTTCAAGAGTTTGACTACGTTTTTGTAATGGACACATCAAATAGAGACGATGTTTTATCTTTAGCTCAAACCCAAGAAGAAAGAAAAAAAGTTCATTTAATTTTAGATGAAATATTCCCCAATGAAAATATGGATGTCCCAGACCCTTATTATGGAGGCAATCAAGGCTTTGAAAATGTTTATCAAATGCTAAATCAAGCCTGTGATAAGATAGTAATGCGTTTATAATTTTATTATTAAAAGGAAATTAGTATTTTAACACCCAAATAAAAATACTATGAAAAATTATTCCTTTACTTTATTGTTTTTACTAATAACTACATTCTCTTTCTCACAAGAAGTATATGTTGATTTATTTGTTAACGGATTTTCTAATCCAACAGATATACAAAATGCTGGAGACGATAGGCTTTTTGTTACTGAAAAAGCAGGTCTAATTAAAATAATATATCCCGGAGGTAATATAAACCCAACTCCATTTTTAGATATAACCTCAATTGTTATTAATCCGGGAGGTAATTATGATGAAAGAGGGCTTTTAGGCTTAGCTTTTCACCCAGATTATGCCAATAATGGTTATTTTTATGTAAACTATATTAACAATTCTGGGAACTCGCAAATCTCCAGATTTACTGTTAGTGCTGGAGATCCAAATGTCGCAGATCCTAATTCCGAATTACAAATATTATCTGTAAGCCAACCTTTTAGCAATCATAATGGAGGTTGCCTGCAATTTGGCCCAGATGGTTATCTATATTGTGGATTTGGTGATGGTGGATCTGCTGGAGACCCTGGAAATAGAGCTCAAAACCTAAATTTATTTTTAGGAAAAATGCTTAGAATTGATATTAATAATACATCAAACGGAAATAATTATGCCATACCTGCGGACAATCCTTTTGTAGGAGATCCCAATGCTTTAGATGAAATCTGGTCTTATGGATTAAGAAATCCTTGGCGTTTTTCTTTTGATTTTAATACCAACAACTTATGGATTGGAGATGTAGGTCAAGGAAATATAGAAGAAGTAAATAGAGAAGATGAAGGAGATGGAGGTTTAAATTATGGGTGGAGATGTTACGAGGGGTCTCAACCATACAACACAAGTGGATGTCCTAACCAAACTGAATTAACTTTTCCAATAGCAGAATACACACACAGCGGAGGAAACTGCTCAATAACAGGAGGATATGTGTACAGAGGCACCATGTACTCAGACATTTCAGGGCTTTATTTTTATGCCGATTTTTGTAGCGGAGAAATTGGAACTATAGATTATTCAAACAACCAAACAAACCACGGTTCCTATCCTGGTTCATGGGTTTCGTTTGGAGAAGATGTAAATAATGAATTATATATTGTTGATAATTTTGGGTCAATCTACAAAATTAGAGGAGGTGTTTTAGGATATTCAAATTTTAATAAAAATGATGTAATGATGTACCCTAACCCTACTTCCGATACTTTACAGGTATCAATTACGAATAATAAAATTAAAAACATCAATATTTATGATATTAAAGGTAATATTGTTTTATCAAAATCTAATATTTCTGCTTCTGAAAAAATACTACAACTTAATAATTTAAAAAGTGGAATTTACATAGTTAAAGTTACTTCTGAAGACGGAAAATCTATAGTTCAAAAATTAGTTATTAAATAATTTTTATGCAGCCCCGAGGAAAATTATATTTAATACCAAATACCTTAGGAGAAACTTCTCCTTTTGAAGTATTACCGCTTTCAATAAAAAAAACTATTGAAGAAATAGACATTTACATAGTTGAAAACGAAAAAATTGCCAGACGTTTTATTAAAAGTATATGTCCTAAAAAGTCACAACCCAATTTACATTTTAGTTTAATCAATAAATATTCTGAAGATTCTGATATTCCCAATATGCTTCAACCATGTTTAGAAGGTCAGGATATTGGTGTTATATCTGATGCTGGATGTCCAGGAATAGCAGACCCAGGATCTTCAGTAGTAGAGCAAGCACATATTAAAGGAATTAAAGTAGTACCAATGGTTGGTCCATCTTCAATTTTAATGGCAATGATGGCAAGTGGCTTTAATGGACAGAATTTTTCATTTAATGGATATTTACCCATTGACAAACGAGATCGAAGAAAGGAAATAAAACGTTTAGAACGACTATCTGCGGAGTACAATCAATCGCAATTATTTATTGAAACTCCTTATCGGAATAACCAAATGTTAGAAAGTATTTTAAGTACTTTACACCCACAATCCAAACTATGTGTTGCTTGCGATATTAGTTTATCTACAGAATTTATTCAAACACATACAGCAATAGACTGGAAAAAAATAAAGGTGGATCTTCATAAAAGACCCACCTTGTTTATTATTCAGAAATAAAAATATTAAACTTTAGCCTTCTTATCTGCTACAATATATGAGGTATCATAACCCGAAAACTTTTTTAAATAATATCTAATTGAAGTACCAAAAGCATCTCTAAATACATTAGCACCACCACTTCTTAAATATTTTTTTACATTTCCAACTCCACCTAAATGTGCAGCAGCTAAAATTCCAGACTCTGTAATTTTTACACCACCTACATATTTACCAGAATAGTTTTTAATATAATACTCTAATCTTCCTTTATTTCTTGAAGCCAAAGTACAAAATGCTTTCTCTTGCAAATAACTATCCTTAACAAAGTCACTATAATCATAAATACCGATAGCTTTAAGTGCAGATTTCCCAAATTGATATTTCCCTAAATATCCAAATTTATTTACAGTGGAATAGTTTCCACGTGATTCTTTAAAGCCTATAGCTTCTTTAAATCCTACTAACGATTTTCCTGTAAAAAGATAGTAAGAAGGTTCGCTTAAAGGAAGCATTTCTGCTTCAACTTCTGTTGGTACATTGTAACAAAGTTCCGAATCATTCATTCGATACTTTGAAAAATCTACTTTTTCTTTAAAAGAAAAACTCATCGTCATACCTAGTACAACCACAAGTAACAAACTGATAATAAATAAGTTATTTTTCATTTTAACCAAATTTAAAAGCCTATTTCTAAGCTTGTAATTTGCGGGTGCAAAAATACAACATAAAACAATATGAATTTTAAATATTAAATATTATTAACATTGTCTTTAACATATCAAAATTATGTAGGATTTTTCTTTATTTAAAGAAAATACAAATCTATTAGCCTATCTGCAAATTTGTGAGGATAAAACACAGAATTATATGTTAAAATGAAGAAATTGTTAAATTAATAATTTTACATCATTTTAACATTTAAAGGAAAAAAGTTATCTATTTACCTTTTGTTTAGATAACCAACGCACATATTCTTGTTTATTTCGGTTGTGTTGTGCTAAAGTTTTTGCAAATTTATGATAACCAAAATTGGATACGTCTGCAACAAAAAACAAATAATCATGCTTTTTGTAATTTAACACCGCATCAATCGAAGATATATCTGGCATTGTGATTGGTCCAGGAGGAAGCCCAATATATTTATAAGTGTTATAAGGAGAATCCAACTCTAAATCTTTATACAACACTCGTTTAATTTGTTGATTAAAATCGTTGTCTAAAAGTTTCTTAGCATAAATTACGGTTGGATCTGCTTGCAACAACATTCCTTTTTTTAACCTATTTATATAAACTCCAGCAACTCTTTCTCTTTCATCAATTTTTGCGGTTTCCTTTTGTACGATTGCAGCCAAACTAATTACTTCCGCTTCGGTTAAATTTAGTTTTTTGGCTTTTCCTACTCTTCCTGCATTCCAAAAATTTTGGTATTCAGTAAACATTTTATTTCTGAAATCTTCTGCCGAAACATTCCAATACACTTCATAAGTATTAGGAATATACATTGCCAAAGCATTATCCAAATTAAACTTTTTTTCCTTTAAAAAACTAGGTTCTTTAAACGCATTGAGTAATGATAAGCTATCGGTTTCAATTTGGTTTGAAAGACTTCCTGCTAAATTTTCAAGTCGTTCTTGATTGTTAAACTTTATTAATATTGGAACATTTCCAGTTCTAATGGCATTTACAATTTCATTATTATTCATTCCTTTTTTAATAATGAAATGTCCAGATTTTATATTAGAAGGATATTCTTTTTTGTTGGCAACCGTTACAAAAGTTGAAGAATCTATTAATAAAGGACTCAAATCTTCCATCACTTCAGAAAAACTGGCATTTGTAGGTATGTAAATATGGGCTTCAGCATTATTAAATGCTGTGTTGGGGACAAAAATATGATTATAAACATAATAGGCAAATCCACCCATTCCCACCAAACCTAATAATAAGGCAGCGATTAAAACTTTTTTTAAATTACTCATTAATTAATTGATATTGCAATTCGTTTTTAAAGATTCCTTTAGAGAAAATCCAATCTTTTTTAGTTCCTGTTTTTATAAAATTCAACCCTTCGAAAAGATGAATACTTGCTATATTTTCTTCAGTAATACCCGCATAAAGTTGATGCAAATTAAGTTGGGTAAAAGCATAGTTGCATAATAACTGTAATGCTTCGGAAGCAAAACCTTTTTGTTTATTCTCTTCGGAAGAAATTATAATCCCCACTCCTGCTCTGCTGTGCTTAGGCTCAAAATCGTATAAGTCGATGCAACCAATTGGCAACTTTGTTTCCAAAATACAAATTACCAAACGCAACTGTTTTGCTTCGTAGATATCTTTGTGAGAATTTTCAAGATACTGTGTTAAAATATATTTTGAAAACGGACTCGTTGTATTGCTCACTTCCCAAAGATTCTCATCGTTTTCTAGTCCGTATAAAAATTCTAAATCGGTTGGCTCCAAAGCTCTAAGATAAATCTGTTTTCCTTGTAACGTTACCATTTCCAACTCCCTTTAAAGACCTGAACTGCAGGCCCAATTAAATAAATATCTGAATATCCTTTTTGAGTTTTACAGAATTTTACTTCTAAATTTCCTCCTTCAGTTTGAAGAATTACTTTGTTACTATTTGCCTTTTTAGTTTCAAATAAGGCAATAGCCACGGCTGTTACGCCAGTTCCGCAAGACAAAGTTTCCGCTTCAACACCACGTTCAAAAGTTCTAACAGCGAAAGTATTTTTATAAATTGGTTCTACAAAATTGATGTTAGAGCCTTCGTTTCCATAGGTATTATTCCGAATAAAAGCCCCTTCTTTTTCTACATTAAATTCCTTTAAATTTTCAACCAACTGAACATGATGGGGTGATCCTGTATTCATAAAAACAAAATCTGGAGCCACTTCAATTTCTTCAACATCATTCATTTTTAACGAAACAATTCCGTTATTTATAGATGCTTTATGCATTCCATCAAAAGCTTCAAAAGTGGTTTCAGTTTCAATCACCTTCAAAAAATTAGCAAAATGAACCACACATCTTCCACCGTTTCCGCACATAGAACCTAAATTTCCGTCGGCATTAAAATAAACCATGGTAAAATCTACTTCCGAATTATTTTCCAATAAAATTAAACCATCAGCACCTACTCCAAATCTACGGTCGCATAATTTTGAGATGAATGCGACATTTTCTTTGGGAAAAAAATCGGTTCTGTTATCGATTATTACAAAATCGTTTCCTGTGCCTTGGTATTTATAAAAGGGAATATTCATTGTGGCAAATATATTAAAACATAAGCGTTATAGAAATCTTATTGCCTTGTTAAATACACGTTAAAGTTGATATGACAGAAAACATTTTGGAATAATCCTTGTTAATTTTATCGTATCAAAAAATTAAAAAAATAATTAGATCATGAAACAAACATTTAAACTTTTGACAGTAGCACTATTTGCAGGTGCTTTTACTTTATTGGGCTACAAATATTTTATAGAATCTAATGAAATTGAATTGATAAATCAACAAGAAGCACCACCTTTAGTCACCACAAATTTTATTAATTCTAATACAATACCAACCAATTTAGATTTCACCGAAGCTGCCGAAAAAACAGTTCATGCTGTGGTTCACGTTAAAAATACAACCATTGCTAGACAACCTATGAGTATTCAGAATTACTTTTTTGGAGGAGGACAACCCAGAGCTATGATTGGAACTGGTAGTGGTGTTATTATTTCGGCAGACGGATATATTATTACCAACAATCACGTGATAGAAAATGCCTCAGAACTAGAAGTTACTTTAAACAATAACAAAACTTTTGAAGCTGAATTAATTGGAACTGACCCAAGTACAGATATTGCTCTTATTAAAATTGATACAGATGAAGAATTACCTTACATTCCATTTGGTAATTCCGATCAAGTAAAAATTGGTGAGTGGGTTTTGGCGGTTGGAAATCCATTTAATTTAACTTCAACGGTTACAGCAGGAATTGTAAGTGCCAAATCTCGTGATTTAAACGAAATGGACGGAAAATCACAGTCATTTATCCAAACAGATGCAGCAGTAAATCGCGGAAATAGTGGTGGTGCTTTGGTAAATACACGAGGTGAATTAATAGGAATTAACACTGCGATAACTTCCGAAACGGGATCGTATGTAGGATATTCGTTTGCTGTTCCTTCTAACAATGCTAGAAAAGTAGTAGAAGATATTATGGAATACGGAAATGTTCAAAGAGGAATTTTAGGAATTACTGGTGGAAATTTAAATAGCGATATTGCTAACCAATTAGGAATTGATGAAACCGAAGGAGTATATGTTGATAGTGTTGAAGAAGGAAGTGGAGCCGACAAAGGCGGAATTGAAAGTGGCGATATTATTAAAGAAATTGACGGACTTAAAATAGGCAAATTTGCCGATTTAGTAGGTTATTTAGGGTCTAAACATCCTAACGACACAGTACAGGTAAAAGTGTTAAGAGATGGCGATGAAGAAACCATTCCAGTAACATTGGTAAAATTAGAAACCTATAAAATAGACTATTTAGGTTTAGAAATTAAAAATAGCAACCCTTCTGAATTAAAAAAATATGGAGTTAATCACGGTGTAAAAGTAAACAGAGCTTTAAACAGAACTATGAAAAGTTATGGGTTAGAAGACATTATTATTTTAAAAATTAATAATACATCTGTTTCTTCTATTGAAGATGTTCAAGACATTATGAACCAAAGAGACTACAACGAACCTGTAAAAATGACATTTGCTAACAAAAGTGGCGAAGTGAACACTTTTATATTTAGGTAATATTTTATTAAAGAACTCTCCCTAAATCCCTTCTAATTATTTGATTATTGGAAGGGTTTTTATTTTGTTAAAAATACTTTAAAGAAAGTATTTTAACTTCTAATCTCTTGGATTGCTGCTTTGGCAGATTGAGCCGCATTATGAACAGAAACCCAATCCTCACCGTTTGTATAGGCTCCACCAGCAAAGTATATTTTATTAGCTACAGATTTGCCGAGTTTTTTAACAACTCTCCAGTCGGCATTATCTGTCATATAACCCCCTTTAATAAATGGTTCATCATTCCAATTTTGAGAAATATGATTTATATAATTAGGAGTTGCTTGATTGGAATAAATGCTATCAAGTTCGTTCAAAATAAAATCTTTTAATTGATTATTAGAAAGCGACATATAATCAAGAGCAGGTTTTCCTACAACAAACAAACCAATAATATTCTTCGTTGTATTTTGCCCAAAGGCTGCATTGTAATAAATTTTTTCTCCATCGCTTGCTGGAATGATTTCAAATTCAAATTCGTCATTATAAAATTTTTCGGAGAACTCAAAAAATGCTTTAAAGCCTTCCCAAATGGTGGTGTCGTTTATGGCATCCTGTTTTCCTTTTGGTAAACTTGGAATAAAATTAATGTTTCCTTCTTGAAGGATTTTAAGCGGAACAGAAACTATCACTTTATCAGCTATTTTTGCACCATCTTGAGTAGTTATGACAATTTGGTCGCCAGCATAATTAATAGATTGTACAATGGAATTATAATTAATATTATTGGAAATGGAAGGAACAATATATTCTTCAAAAAAATTAAACCAAGAAGAATTTACAAATTTACGGTCTGGATCATCTGAAATTGTTTCAATATTTACGGATAGGGAAGAATCATTTACAATTTCCTGAAAAATACTGGACCCTGTTTCTAACCACTCCGCTCCCAATGGAATCGGAAAGTCGGCGAAATTTGTATTGATACGCATTCTTCCACCATAAATTGAAGAAGCTTCTAAAATTTCAAAATCAATTCCTTGTTGTTGTAACAAATATCCAGCAGAAAGCCCTCCTGCTCCTGCTCCAATAATAATTACTTTTCCAGAAAACGTATTTTCGCTTGAATCCTCTTTAGTACAAGAAATAAGTGATGCTTGTAATGGAATACTAATTCCAAGGATTCCACACATTTTTATAAATTCTATTCTTGTCATCCTTAGTTTTTTGTACTATTAAAA
>JALWUJ010000127.1 GCA_027080135.1 Flavobacteriaceae bacterium
GTAATGCTTCGTCATAATTAAAATTTTGGATAAACCCAAACTGAACATGATGTGTTACAACGTCACTAATAAAAGTTTCATAAGGATAGTAAATAAAATCTCGAACTCTTAACTCAGCATTTTGGTATGCATACATTACTTCAATTTGTGCTCCATAGTCATTTACATCTACATCTAAGGTTACTCCAAATTGCGGAGAATCTTTCAATTTTATATAACCACCATTATAGCTGTATTTAGATCCTATTTGGTATCCTGCCTGAGGGGTTATTTCGATTTGAGCTATTGCCGAAGAGGAAATAAAAATCCCAATTAAGGTAATTAACAAGTTAGTTTTAAGATTTTTCATACTATTTTATAAGTTTTATTGCTATTTTTCTTTGCCAAAGGTATTACAATTTTTTATTTACATTTAACAAAAAGTCACTAATCCACTTGAAACATCATATATAGCACCAACAATTTCTATTTCATTGTGTTTTTCCATTTCGGCTAAAATTGGGCTTTCTTTTCTAATTTTTTTAATTGAAAATTCCACATTTTTTTTTGCAATATCTTCTATGATTGCGGAGCAATCGTCACCTTTCAATTCTTTAATTTCATCTACAGCAGGTCGTATTTTATGAAGTAAAGAGGTAATATTTCCAACCTCTACATGATTACATGCTGCCGTTACAGCACCACATTTAGTATGTCCTAAAACTACTACTATTTTTGATCCAGAAACTTTACAAGCATATTCCATTGAGCCCAAAACATCTTTATTAACCACATTCCCAGCAACACGAACACTAAATACATCACCAATTCCTAAATCAAAAACCATTTCAACAGGAACTCTAGAATCTATACAACTCAATATTGCCGCAAAAGGATATTGTCCTTTACTGGTCTGTAAAACTTGATCTTTTAAATTTCTGTGAGCTTTCACATTTTGTGCAAATCGTTTATTTCCTTTCACTAGAATATCGTGTGCCTCTTTTGGAGTTAGACTACTTTGCGATTTTTCTGTATGTGGTTTTAATGAAATATTTGGAACTTTCACAATATTTTCGTTTACCCAAAGAACGCTTTCATCAAAATTATTAAAAATGTTTTCCAGCGGAATTAAATCGGGTATAATATCTATACGTTCTAACATGTATCTTGGTTGTTTTAATACATTTACCATTAATACTTTTTTGCCTCCTTTTACCAAATCAATTAATACTTCTTCCATTGCATAAAGTCCCGATTGGTCAATGTATTGCATTCTTCCCATTCTAATAATAATGGTGGAAGCTGTTTCGGGAATTTGTTTAATTAAGTTTAAAAATTCGCTTGTTGAACCAAAAAACAAGGGACCTTTTATATGCTTAATAAATACTTCATTTTTTAATTCGGAAGGTAAATTTTCTTCATCTTCCCAAGCTATTTCTTCTTGAAGTGATTTTACATCGGAACGTTCCGCAGTAAGGTCTCCCATTTTTTTCATAAACATTAAAGACGCTATTACCAATCCAATACCTACAGCATAAACCAAATTCCAAACCGAAGAAAGAACTAAGACTACCAACATAATAATCACTTCTGGTTTTGGCATATAGGGTATGGCTTTTAAACCTTTATAATCCATTACACCAATACCTACCGTTACTAAAATTCCGGCTAAAACAGCAGCTGGAATTTGAGAAGCTATGGGACCTAAAGCCAATAAAACAACTAATAAAAATACACCTGCTGCCATACCAGACAAACGAGTTTTACCTCCGGCATTTATATTTACAACTGTTCTTATAGTAGCACCTCCTCCTGGTAAGCCTCCAAAAAGAGCCGCAATACTGTTTCCTAAACCTTGACCAACTAGTTCTTTATTTGGGTTGTGCTTAGTTTTGGTCATATTATCTGCCACTACAGAAGTAAGTAAAGAATCAATAGCTCCTAATAATGCTAAGGTTAAAGCAGTAAAAACATAAGGGCTAACGGAAACTAAATTAAATTCAGTAAATATTTTAAAATTAGGCAGTGGTATTCCACTAGGAATTTTTTCAATAGGAATATAATTTAATTTAAAGGTTATAGAAATTCCCGTCATTACAATTAAAGCTACTAAAGTACTAGGGACTTTTGTAGTAATTTTTTTAAATCCATAAATTATAAAAATAGTTCCTAATGCTAATAATAACTCTAACCAATTAATATTTTTAATTGCTCTTGGCATTAATTTAAAAGCTCCAATTACTCCAGAAGCTTCAGCACTGGCAAGAGTTTCAGATTCTTTTTGAATTTGTTCCTCAGTTATGTTTTGCCCTTTTTTACTAGTTACTTGAAAATTTTCTAACACCAAAAGCCCCTCTCCTGCCTCTTCTCTTAATATATTATCTAAAATTATCTCTTCTGCCTTAGGTTTAAATTTATTCACAAATTCTTCATCTTCTTTTGGATAGTAACCAACAGCGGGTAAAATTTGGGTAACTAAAATAATCACACCAATAGCAGTCATAAATCCAGAAACTACTGGATAAGGAATGTATTTTATATACTTACCTATACCTAACAAACCTAAACCCACTTGGAATAATCCTGACAATAAAAAAACAGTTAAAATAGCGGGTAAAGCTCTAGAAACATCACCATCAAAAGAAGCTACAATCCCAGCAATCATAACCATTGCCACAGCTGTCATGGGGGCAGTTGGTCCTGAAATTTGGGTTTCTGTTCCACCAAAAAGTGCAGCAAAAAATCCTACAAAAATAGCTCCGTACAATCCAGCACTTGGTCCCAAACCAGAGCTAACCCCAAAAGCTAATGCTAAGGGTAAAGCAACAATTCCAGCCGTTATTCCGCCAAATAAATCACCTCTAAAATGTTTGAAATTAAATAAATTCTTCATAGTTTTCTATTATTTGGTAAAGATAACATGGATAAAATTATCACAAAATTTTAGCAAGTAGTTTTGGTTTTAAAAGATTTTTAGCTAAAAAAATAATCATAAATAAAATCAATACCGTAATAAATTATTAAACCTTAATTTCTCACTAAAAAATATCGAAAATAGTATATATTTGCCTATTATTTAGATTTAATCTAATTAGATGATAAAAGTAAGTATAGAAGCAAGAACAAAAATTGAACAATTAATGGTCGAAAGCGGCTATAATATTGCTCATGATTATGTTCGTGTAGGTGTAAAAAGTGGTGGATGTTCTGGCTTGTCTTACGAACTAGATTTTGATAAAAATAAAAAAGAAGACGACAAACTTTTTGAAGATAACAATGTAAAAATTATCGTAGATAAAAAAAGTTTTTTATACCTTATTGGAACTACATTAGAATACAGTGGAGGACTTAACGGAAAAGGATTTGTATTTAACAATCCCAATGCTAATAGAACTTGTGGTTGTGGAGAAAGTTTTTCTTTATAGTTTATTTTGAAAAAAAATTATGGCAAAGTTTACGGAAGACGATTTAAAAAAGGACCTCAAAGACAAGGAGTATGAATACGGTTTTTATACAGACATAGAATCTGAAACATTTCCTATAGGACTCGACGAAGATATTGTTAGAGCCATTTCAAAGAAAAAAGAAGAGCCACAATGGATGACTGATTGGCGTCTAAAAGCATTTGAAGCATGGAAAGAAATGAAAGAGCCTAATTGGGCAAATGTAAATTACGATAAACCCAATTTTCAAGACATTTCTTATTATTCTGCTCCCAATTCAAAACCTAAATACAATAGTATTGATGAAGTAGATCCTGAATTATTAGACACTTTTAACCGTTTAGGAATTTCCTTAGACGAACAAAAAAAACTAGCAGGAGTTGCCGTAGATATTGTAGTAGATTCAGTTTCGGTAGCAACAACTTTCAAAAAAACATTGGCAGAAAAAGGAATTATATTTTGTTCTATATCCGAAGCTATTAAAGAACACCCAGAACTTGTAAAAAAATATTTAGGAACCGTTGTTCCTCAGCGAGATAATTTTTATTCGGCTTTAAACAGTGCTGTTTTTAGCGATGGTTCTTTCTGTTATATTCCAAAAGGAGTTCGTTGCCCAATGGAGCTTTCAACCTATTTCAGAATCAATCAAGCAGGAACAGGACAATTTGAAAGAACACTTGTAATTGCTGACCAAGGAAGTTACGTAAGCTATTTGGAAGGATGCACAGCTCCATCGAGAGACGAAAACCAATTACACGCAGCCGTGGTAGAATTGATAGCCTTGGATGATGCCGAAATAAAATATTCAACCGTTCAGAATTGGTATCCCGGAAACAAGGAAGGAAAAGGTGGAGTTTATAACTTTGTAACCAAAAGAGGACTTTGTGAGAAAAACGCAAAAATATCGTGGACACAAGTAGAAACAGGTTCTGCCGTTACTTGGAAATACCCAAGTTGTATTTTAAAAGGGGATAACTCTATTGGCGAATTTTACTCAATTGCTGTTACCAACAATTTTCAGCAAGCAGATACAGGAACCAAAATGATTCATTTAGGTAAGAACACTAAAAGCACCATTATTTCAAAAGGTATTTCAGCTGGAAAATCCCAAAATAGTTATCGTGGTTTGGTTCGGATTAATAAAAATGCAACCAATGCCCGTAATTTTTCTCAGTGCGATTCACTTTTAATGGGAAATGATTGTGGTGCACACACTTTTCCATACATTGAAGTTAAAAATAAATCGGCTCAAATAGAACACGAAGCAACGACCAGTAAAATTGGTGAAGATCAAATTTTTTACTGCAACCAAAGAGGTATCGAAACCGAAAAAGCCATCGCTTTAATTGTAAATGGCTTTAGTAAAGAAGTACTAAATAAACTTCCAATGGAATTTGCCGTAGAAGCTCAAAAGTTATTAGAAATAAGCCTTGAAGGCTCCGTAGGATAACAAACACTAGTAAATGCAAGTATCTAATTAAAATAAATATGAAAAAAATAGCAATTTTAATCACACTTTCAATCATTACTTTTTCTTGTAAAAATTCAGAAGAAAAAACTACCAAAACCGACACTGAAACAACAGAAGTTACTAATGACCTAAATAGTAGTAACAGTAAAATTTTCAAAGGAGATTTTATTTACACCGCAGATGCTGCCATTTTACAATCTGGAAATATAATTTATGCAGTAACCTTAAACGAAAAGGCGAAAGAACTTGCCAATAAGGTTTCTAAAGTTAAAAAAACAGATTTTGATATGGTTCCAGTTGCTGTAAAAGGAACTCTTTCAAAAAAACCAGAAGGTCAAGAGGGATGGGACGACATATTAACCATTAACGAAATTGTTATAGTTGGTAGTGCCCCTTCAGAAGTTGATATTAAATTAGAAGATAAAAAATAAGATGTTAAAAATCAAAAACTTACACGCAAGTGTAGATGACAAAGATATTTTAAAAGGAATTAACCTAGAGGTTAATGCTGGCGAAATTCACGCAATAATGGGCCCAAATGGTTCTGGAAAAAGTACGCTTTCTTCCGTAATTGCTGGAAATGAAAATTTTGAAGTTACCCAAGGTTCTGTTTCTTTTGAAAACGAAAATATTTTAGAATTAGCTCCCGAAGAAAGAGCTCATAAAGGTATATTTTTATCTTTTCAATATCCTGTAGAAATTCCTGGAGTTTCTGTAACTAACTTTATTAAAACAGCCATAAACGAAACTCGAAAAGCAAAAGGATTGGATGATATGCCCGCATCTGAAATGCTGAAAATGATAAAAACAAAAGCCGATTTATTGGAAATTGACCGTAAATTTTTATCGCGTTCTTTAAATGAAGGGTTTTCAGGTGGAGAAAAAAAACGTAACGAAATTTTCCAAATGGCAATGCTCGAACCCAAATTAGCAATCCTTGATGAAACCGATTCTGGGTTAGATATCGATGCCTTAAAAATTGTTGCCAACGGAGTTAACAAACTTAAAAGCAAAGACAATGCTGTAATTGTAATTACACATTACCAAAGACTTTTAGATTATATAGTGCCCGATTTTGTTCATGTTTTAATCAATGGAAAAATCGTAAAATCTGGTACCAAAGAATTGGCTTTCGAGTTGGAAGAAAAAGGATACGATTGGATTAAAGAAGAGTTGGTTTAATTAATTATGAATTCTGAATTCAAAATTCTGAATTATAAAATATGAGTTTAAAAGAAAAATTAGTTTCCTCTTATCTTGCTTTCGAAAGTCATCTGGAAGAAGATTCGCACGTTCACGAAATACGAAACAAAGCCATTCGTACTTTTGAAGAAAACGGATTTCCGACCATCAAAGAAGAAGCTTGGAAATACACTTCATTAAAATCGATATTAAAAAAAGACTATAGTATTTTCCCGAAAGGAAATACCGCAGTTGAATTTAAAGATGTTCGCCAATATTTTCTGTACGATTTAGATACTTATAAAATTGTTTTTATCGACGGAATTTACAGCTCATTCCTTTCAGATACTACTCATGATGGACTGGATGTGTGCTTACTTTCAGCAGCCTTAAACAAACCAAAATACAAAGCTGTAATCGAAGCCTATTTTAATAAAATTGCTTCAAAAAACAGTATTACTTCCTTAAATACCGCCTTCGCAAAAGAAGGTGCTTATATTAATATTCCGAAAAATAAGGAAGTTGAAAAGCCTATTGAAATCATTAATTTTTCAACAGGAAATGAAGCTGCTTTAATGGTGCAACCACGTAATTTAATTGTTGTTGGAGAAAATGCACATGTTCAAATTATCGAGCGTCATCAAAGCCTTACCAATAATGCTGTTTTTACCAATTCGGTTACCGAACTGTTTGCTGAAAAAAGAGCTTTTGTAGATTATTATAAAATACAAAACGACCATAAAAATGCTTCCTTAATTGATAACACTTTTGTGAATCAAGAACGAGATAGCAATTGCAATGTGCATACGTTTTCGTTGGGCGGAAACATTACTCGAAACAACCTTAATTTTTACCAAAACGGAGAACATTGCGACTCTACCTTAAAGGGAGTGACTATTCTTCAAGAAAAACAACACGTTGACCATAACACTTTGGTGCATCATATTTCACCAAATTGCGAAAGTCATCAAGATTATAAAGGATTGTATGCAGACGAATCTACAGGTATTTTTAACGGAAAAGTTGTGGTTGATAAAGAAGCACAAAAAATCAATGCATTTCAGCAAAATAACAATATTTTAATAAACGATAATGCAACGGTTAATGCAAAACCACAATTAGAAATATTTGCAGACGATGTAAAATGTTCTCACGGATGTACTATTGGTCAGTTTGACGAAGATGCATTATTTTATTTACGTTCCAGAGGAATAGGAAAAAAAGAATCGGAAGCATTATTAATGTATGCTTTTGCCAATACCGTTTTAGAAACGGTTAAAATTCCGGAATTAAAAAGAAGAATCAACAAATTAATTGCCAATAAAATTGGTGTGAATATTGGATTTGACATTTAAACAAAATGGAATTTGATGTTAAAAAAATACGTGCCGATTTCCCGATACTTTCCAGAAAAGTAAACGGCTACCCTTTGGTGTATTTTGATAATGCAGCAACTTCGCAAAAGCCACAAATTGTAATTGATAGTATTGTAGATTACTACACAAATTACAATGCAAATATCCATCGTGGAGTCCATACACTCTCGCAAGAAGCAACGGATGCTTACGAGGTTGCTCGCCAAAATATTCAGCTTCATTTTAATGCAGAGAAAACTCACGAAATTATTTTTACTTCGGGTACTACCCACGGAATAAATATGGTTGCCAGTGGTTTTTCTGAAATTTTAAAGAAAGGAGATGAAATCATCGTTTCGGCTATGGAACATCATTCCAACATTGTACCTTGGCAAATGCTTTGCGAAAAAACAGGTGCTGTGTTAAAAGTAATTCCGATGAATGAAAATGGGGAAATGGAACTTTTTAAATACGAGAATTTACTTTCAGAAAAAACGAAACTGGTTTTTGTAAATCACGTTTCCAATGCTTTAGGAACTATTAATCCTATTAAATATATTATTGAAAAAGCACACGAAAAAGGAGCTGCCGTGTTAATAGATGGTGCTCAGGCTACTTCGCATTTTATTCCAGATTTTCAAGAGTTAGATGTAGATTTTTACGTGACTTCAGCTCATAAAATGTGCGGACCTACAGGAGTTGGAATTTTATACGGAAAAGAAAAGTGGTTGCAAAAACTTCCTCCTTATCAAGGGGGTGGCGAAATGATTAAAACCGTAACTTTCGAGAAAACAACCTACGCAGATTTACCCCATAAATTTGAAGCAGGAACTCCTAATATTGCTGGTGGAATTTCCTTTGGAGTTGCTATCGATTATATGAATTCGGTTGGATTTAAAAACATTCAAACTTACGAAAATGAGTTGTTAAACTATGCAACTAAAAAATTATTAGAAATTGAAGGACTCCGTATTTACGGTACTTCTTCAGAAAAAACGGCGGTAATTTCGTTTAATTTAGAAAGGATTCATCCTTACGATATAGGATCAATTATCGACAAATTAGGAATCGCCGTTAGAACAGGACACCACTGCACCCAACCTATTATGGATTTTTATAAAATACCTGGAACCGTGCGAGCTTCTTTTGCATTTTATAACACAAAAACAGAAATAGACACCTTTATTGAAGCGCTAAAAAAAGCTAAAAAAATGTTGTCATAAAAAATGAAAAAATGAAAAAATTAATTGTATTAAGCACTTTATTAATTGTCTTTATGTCTTGCAACGGAACTAAAAATACTTCAAAGAAAACAACTGCAGAAATAGTTTCAGGAAAATACGAAATTAGAGATGTTGAAGGTAGCACCAATGTTTATAAATTATATTTTGAAATAAACACATCCGAAAATAGTATTTCGGGAAAAACAGGTTGTAATGGTTTTTCTGGAAATTATACCATTTCAGAAAACAACATTACTTTTTTACCTTTTATTTCAACAAAAATGTATTGCGAAGAGCATGTAATGAAAGTGGAAAAAAATATCTTTAAAGCCTTTTCTGGAACTAAAAAATTTACATTCGACAATAATATGCTAACTCTTATTAACGAAGATGGAACTGTAAGTTTGAAGGCATATAAAGAAAATAAAAACAACAAATAATGACTATTGAGAATATACAGGATGAAATTATCGATGAGTTTTCGATTTTTGACGATTGGATGCAAAAGTATGAGTATATGATCGACCTCGGAAAAACATTACCTTTAATCTCTGAAGAAAAAAAAACCGAAGACCGTCTAATAACAGGATGTCAATCAAAAGTTTGGCTGAATGCCGAGCTAGAAAACGGAAAAGTAATTTATACCGCCGATAGTGACGCTGTTATTACCAAAGGAATTATAGCCATTTTACTCCGTGTTTTTTCCAACCAAACTCCCGAAGCAATTTTGGCTTCCAACACTGATTTTATTGACGAAATTGGATTAAAAGAACATCTTTCTCCAACACGTGCAAACGGTTTGGTGTCGATGATAAAGCAATTAAAAATGTACGCACTTGCCTTTCAGGCGAAACTAAATAAATAAACGATGGCGACCGACGGAAAAATAAATAAAGAGGAATTAGGCGAAAAAATTGTAAAAGTAATTAAGACCATTTACGACCCCGAAATTCCTGTAGATATTTACGAATTAGGATTAATTTACGATGTTTTTGTAAATGAAGATTACGGCGTAAAAGTACTAATGACTCTAACTACACCAAATTGTCCTGTGGCAGAATCGCTTCCTTTAGAAGTAGAAGAAAAAGTAAAATCTATAAGTATAGTTAGCGATGCCGAAGTAGAAATTACCTTTGACCCACCTTGGTCGCAAGATTTAATGAGCGAAGAAGCAAAATTAGAACTAGGAATGTTATAATGCCCGATGAAATTAAAAATAGAGTTGCTCAAAGCAGATTAAAAACTATTGACCTTGAAGATTATTATCCTTTGGGGAATAGAGTAAAATTAGACATTTCACAATTTTTATTTGAAGGAATTATATTAAAAGAAAAAGATTTTAGAGCACAAGTAACTTCTTATAATTGGGAACAATACCGAAATTGTTTTGTTGCTCTTACCAATACATCGGGAGCCATTATTCCGGGTTGGGCTTTTATGTTGCTTACTTTACAACTTAATCTTTTTGCAAAACTAGTTTTGTTAGGAAGTTTAAAGGAATTAGAAACTCACCTATTTGCTTCAATTATTTCTCAATTAGATCTTTCAGAATATAAGAATAAGCCCGTAATTATTAAAGGTTGTTCCAACAAACCTATACCAAATTCTGCTTATGTTTTATTAATACAGAAGCTTCAGCCCTTTGCAAAAAGCATTATGTATGGCGAAGCTTGCTCATCGGTACCACTTTATAAACGGAAATAATTCGTTTATCGATGATTATTTCAGATTATCAAATATTTACAAAAACCCATATTTGTTAATAGTATAAATAATTTGAATTTATATATTTGCAAAAAAATTAAACAAACTATAATATTTCAATTATGAAAAAATTATTACTATTATCTTTTTTGTTAATTTCAATTATAGGATTTGCACAAGATACTGGCGATGCACCATCAGATGACGAAGTGAAAGAAGGATGGACAAAAACAGGGAAAATTACCTTGTTAATTAACCAATCTGCATTTTCTAACTGGCAAGCGGGAGGAGACAATAACTTTGCAGGAAACATTAACCTAAATTACGACCTAAACTATATAAAAGGAGATTGGATTTGGGATAACAAAATTTTAGCGAGTTATGGTCTAACCAATACCAAAAATGATGGAACTAGAAAAACCGATGACCGGTTAGAACTCAACTCTATTTTAGGTAAAAAACTAAAAGGAAATTGGAGTTTTTCATTTTTTGCCAACTTTAAAACTCAATTTACCGACGGTTATGATTACCAAGACGATTTTCTAGACCAAGCACTTCCTGGAGAAAATAGAGATAATGAAGATTTTCCAACTTCTGGATTTTTTAAACCTGCTTACTTGAGTTTTGGGCCTGGATTACTTTGGAAAAAAAGTGACAATTTATATGTAAATATCGCACCCATAACTTCGAAATTTACTTTTATTTCTGGCGAAATTTTTACCTATAACGATGACGACCCCAATAATGTATTTTACGAATCGAGTAACGATGTTGAAACTTTTGGGGTAGCACCCGGAGATAGTTCTTTATTTGAGTTTGGTATGAATATAAGAGCTTATTACAAAGTAGATTTAATGAAAAATATAAATATGGAAAACATTCTTAATTTATATTCTAATTACTTAGACAAACCTCAGAATGTAGATGTAGATTACACTATGAATTTGGTGATGAAAATTAACGATGTATTTTCTACCAATTTAACTTTTCAAACCATTTATGATGATAATGCTTTTCAAGGATTTCAGGTTAGAGAAGTATTTGGTGTAGGAGTAAATGTGAATTTGTAAAACACAAAAAAATATTTATTTATATTTAAAAAGCCTGTTTCAAAAAAATTGAAACAGGCTTTTAAGTTTTATTCTTCGGTGTATTCGTTATACAAAAATTGATTGTACGGAAAACGTTTAATATGCAACTCCTTTACCTTATGATATACCGTCTTTTTAAAATCTTCTAAATTCTCTTTGGTTAAAGCTGAAATAAAAATGGCTTCATGGGTTTGCCCTTCCATTAAATGATTTTCTTTATTCATCCAAGTTTTTTTCCAATCGTCTAAGGTATAATGAGCTTTTGTTCTTTGGGTAATTAAATCGTCTTCTTCAATAACTTCAGGAACATAAGCATCTATCTTATTAAACACCATGACACAAGGTTTGTCTGAAGCATTGATTTCGCCTAAAATTTTCTCTACAGAAGCGATATGATCTTCAAACGAAGGATGTGAAATATCAACAATATGTAACAACAAATCTGCTTCTCGAACTTCGTCCAAGGTACTTTTAAAAGATTCTACTAATTGAGTTGGCAATTTTCTAATAAATCCAACAGTATCACTTACCAAAAACGGAAGGTTTCGTATTACCACTTTTCTTACTGTAGTGTCTAAGGTAGCAAAAAGTTTATTTTCAGCAAATACTTCGGACTTGCTTATTACATTCATTAAGGTAGATTTTCCAACGTTGGTGTAACCTACCAAAGCCACCCTAATTAAAGCTCCACGATTTCCGCGTTGTACTTCCATTTGCCGATCTACTTTGGCTAGTTTCTTTTTTAGCAAAGCTATTCTATCTCTAACAATACGTCTATCGGTTTCTATTTCGGTTTCTCCAGGACCACGCATTCCTATACCACCACGTTGCCGTTCGAGGTGTGTCCACATTCCTGTTAATCTAGGAAGTAAATATTGGTATTGAGCCAATTCTACTTGCATTCTTGCATAACTTGTTTGTGCTCTTTGGGCAAAAATATCGAGTATTAAATTGGTACGGTCTATTATTTTACACTCTAATATTCGTTCGATGTTTTTTTGTTGTGCAGGAGTAAGTTCGTCATCAAAAACCACCAAACCCACTTCGTGTTGTTCAACATATTCTCTTACTTCCTCCATTTTTCCCGAACCTAAAAAAGTTCTAGAGTTAGGGCTTTGCATTTTTTGAACAAACCTTTTTACTACTTCTCCTCCTGCGGTGTAGGTTAAAAATTCAAGTTCATCAAGGTATTCGGTAGATTTTTCAATATTCTGATTTTGAGTTATAATTCCTATTAAAACTGCTTTTTCGTAATCTATGGTGGATTTTTCAATCATAAAATTTAACTATTTGGCAAAGGTACAAAACACATTCCTTGCAAATTTTGTATTTTACCACCAAAATACTATTCTAAATGACATATACTTCTACTTCAGAAAAAAATTATTATACCATTGGTTTTTATAATCTTGAAAATTTATTTGATACCGAAAACGACCCTAATACTTTAGACGATGATTTTACGGAAGATTCCGAAAGAAACTGGAACGAAGATAGATACCATAAAAAAATAAGGAAATTAGGAAAAGTAATTTCTAATTTGGGTTTTAAAGAAGTCTCACATCCACCTGTTTTGGTAGGGGTTGCCGAAGTTGAAAACGATAAAGTTTTAGAAGATTTAGTAACTTCAAAATACCTAAAATCTAAAAATTATGGTTTTATTCATTATGAATCTCCAGATGAAAGAGGAATTGATACTGCTTTACTTTATCGGAAAGATTATTTTATGATTCAGGAATGCGAAACCATATCTTTATACTTAAATGGAAAAAATGGGGAGCGGGATTATACAAGAGATATTCTTTATGTAAAAGGTGAGTTGGAGAATAATGTAGTTCATTTAATGGTAAATCATTGGCCTTCAAAAAAATCCAATACAAAAGAAAATGAACCTAAAAGAATGGTTGCTGCATTAAAAAACAGAGAGCTTATTGAAGGGATACTAACTAAAGATGAAAACGCAAAAATTATTGTGATGGGAGATTTTAATGATAACCCAAACTCAAAAAGTATTCAAAAACTAAAAGGTACAGAATTTTATAATCCTATGGAATTACTTTTAACCCATGATACCGGAACACTAAATTATCGAGGAGAATGGAATTTATTTGATCAAATAATCATATCAAATAACTTTTTAAAACCCCATGATAATCCGTTTCAATTTGAAGATTCTGAAATATTTAACCCTAAAGAATTGCAAGAATATTCAGGGAAATATAAAGGAAATCCTTTTCGAACTTTTGCAGGAGAAAAATATTTGGGTGGATTTAGCGACCATTTTCCTGTGTATGAGGTGTTTTCAATAAAAAAATAAGATTCCTTATACTAATACTAAATATTATTTGAAACCCTCTAAGAAAACAAAAATTTAACTATATTTATCGCAAAATAACCAACAACCTCAATTTTATGAAAAAACAAATTACTTTTTTTCAAAATCAACTCCTATTATTTGCTGAAAAAAAAAGAAGGTTTGGATTAAATTCAATCCCTTTAATTTTGTTGATGTTTATTACATCAATGTCTTACAGTCAAATAACTGTAGATTGTGCAGCAGGACCAGTTAATACTACCTATTGCTATGTTGATAATGACACTACCCAGTTTATATTTACCAATACAGACGGGTTTCCTTTAAATGTATATTTTAATGCAGGACAAGTAGAAAACGGGTTTGATGAACTCATCGTTTTAGACACCGATGGTGTCACAGATTTAAATGCCGCAACTCCCTATGGGAATAATGGTGACTTAACAGGAATTACTTACCAATCTTCAGGTGATACAATTACCATTCAGATAAATTCTGACAGTGTAATAAGTTGTTCCACAAATGCATTTACCCCTTGGGATTTTGACGTTTGGTGTCAATCTTGTTTAAATCCAACGGTAAGTTTTGCTACCAATGGTGACTGTACTAACGGAAACGATTTTTCAATATTAGTAGATGTTTCAGATATGGGATCAGCTACCGAATTATTAATTAATGACGATCAAGGTAGTCCACAACAAAACGTAACAACAACAGGTGTTTACACTTTTGGTCCTTATACTGCTACAACAGATGTCATTATTACTGTTAACGATGCTAATGATGTAAATTGTGAAGTAGTAAGTGGAACCATAAGCTGTTTAAGCGGAGGTCCAGGATCTTTATTTGTTAATGCAGGGAACGATGTAGTCCTAGACTGTGCAGGAGTAACTTGTACAGATATTACAGCAACTTTCTTAGCAACTTTTGAAAGTATGACAGAAAACTACACAGTTGAACCAATTACCTATGATCCACCTTTTTCATTTAATGGTTTAGCAAACTCAATAAACACAAATATTGATGATGCTTGGTCTAATGTAGAAGATTTACCTTTTGATTTCTGTTTCTTCCAAAATATTGAAACACAGTTTCAAGTAGGTTCAAATGGTGGAGTTCGATTTGAGGTAGACCCAAATGATACTTATAACGGATGGGCTTTTTCAGAAAACTTACCTAATAACACAAACGAAACTTTGTCTGAAGTAAATGTATTTACTCCAGTTCACGATATTGACCCTTCAGTAAATGGAACCAATGAAATAGCTTGGGAAATTTTAGGAACCTTTCCAAATAGAGTTTTAGTAGTGTCTTATTACAAGGTACCTTATTTTAGTTGTAACGATTTAGAAGCAACTCATATGGCAGTTTTCTATGAATTTTCAAATGTAGTAGAAGTTTACATTCAAGACAAACCTACTTGTGATACATGGAACAGTGGAAATGCTGTTGTGGGAATTCAAAACAACGCTGGCACCATTGCTTATGTGCCACCTGGCAGAAATACATCAGATTCACCTTGGACAACTAACGATGAAGCTTGGAGTTTCTCACCAGCAGGAGCACCAACTTATGTGTTTGAGTGGTTAGATGCAGATGGTAACTTTATTAGTAACAACCCTACTATTAATGTTTGCCCTGTTGGGACAGAAGTTTATACAGCTCAAATTACTTATACAAATTGTAATGGAGACGTTGTAGTTTTAACCGACGATGTTAGTGTTACAGTAGTAGCTAACTTTACTGTTGACTTAGGAGGAGACCAATCTTTATGTGATGAAACTTCTTATGAAATAACAACAACTATTACTGGAGATGATCCTACAAATGCTACCTATTTATGGAGTACAGGTGAAACAACAGATTCAATTACAGTAACAACTTCTGGTGATTATACAGTAGATGTTACTATTGATGGCTGTACCGTAACAGAAACAGTAAATATTTTCTTTGGAGAAAGCCCCATTATAGATTTAGGGGAAGATTTTCAAACTTGTTTCTTCGAACCAGTAACTTTAGATGCAAGCCCTTCTAACTTAGACCCTGCCTCTGTAACTTATGTATGGAGTTTAAATGGTACTGAAATTATTGGTGAAAATTCACCAACTCTATCAGTAACCGAAATAGGAACTTATAGTGTTGTGGTTACTAACGGAAATTGTTCTACTGAGGAAATCATAAATGTAAATCCTAGTGATGATTTAGGAGTAGATTTAGGAGAAGATTTTGTAACTTGTTTAAACAAACCAACTCCAGGACGTATTTATGCTTATCCAGATGCAGACATTCCTGGAACTCCTACCTTTACATGGTATCTAGACCGTCTTGATGGTAATGGTTTCCAATTATTAGATTATACTACAGGTTCAATTCCTGTTTTAGAACTTGGAACTTATAGAGTCGAAGTAACAATTGGTGTTTGTGTTGACACAGACGAAATAACAGCTAGTGCAAGAGGTCTTACCGCACATTTAGGACCAGACATTGTTACTTGCCCAGATCAGTCTCAAACATTAACAGCAACCTCTGGAGGTTATGGAGAATTAACCTATAAATGGTTTCTTGATGATGTAGAAATTGAAGGAGAAACTAGCGATACTCTTAATGTTCCAGAAGATAGTGAAGGAAATATTATTCCTGGAACTTATATGGTTGAAATTTCAGCTGGAGTTTGTTCACAAACCGCAGAGGTTGAAATTTCTTACTATAGCGAAAATGGTTGTGTAATTACTCAAGGTATTTCTCCAAACGGCGATGGTTATAATGACAATATGGATTTACGTTTCTTAGCAGATCGTTCTGGTATAGCTAATTTCCAAGTGTTTAACAGACATGGCCTTTTAGTTTACAGTATGTCTAATTACAGACGTCAATGGGGCGGAGGAAGTAATATTAATAGTGATAATCCACCACACGATAATAAAAAACTTCCTGTTGGTACATACTATTACGTAATTGATTTAGCTAACGATGATCCTGTTTACGGAAGACAAGTAACTGGATGGGTGTATATTAATCAAGAAGAAAACTAACTTTTACAAACCAAATAAATACCAATTTTAAAAATGAAAAAATTATATATCATAACATTTCTTTTTGGACTTATTTTGTTTCAAGAAGTTAACGCACAACAAGACCCTCAGTACACTCAATACATGTACAATATGACGGTTGTAAATCCTGCCTATGCAGGATCTAAAGAAAGCTTATCAATTACAGCTCTCTACAGAAATCAATGGACAGGAATAGACGACAACCCTGTTACTTTTACCCTATCGGCTCATTCACCTGTAGGAGAAAATGTAGGGTTAGGTATATCAGCCGTTAAAGACGAATTAGGACCAGTAAAAGAAACCAATGTAAACGCAGATTTTTCCTATACTTTACGTTTTGGAAATAATCTTAATTTAGCATTAGGTATTAAAGCTGGAGCTACCTTTTTAGATGTAGGACTTGTAGATCTTGATCTTCAAGACCCAAACGATCCATTTTTCTCTCAAAATATAAATAACACCTCTCCAAATATTGGAGCTGGGGCGTTCTTTTATTCAGATAAATTCTATGTTGGGTTTTCAGTTCCCAATATCTTAGAATCTGTTCATTTAGACGAAAATGGGTTGAAATACGGCTCAGAAATACAACACTATTTTGCAACTGCAGGATATGTATTTCAAATTACAGATAACTTTAAGTTAAAACCAAATGGAATGGTGAAAACCTATTTTGATGGTCCAATATCTTTTGATGCCAACTTAAATGCTTTATTTTATGAAAAATTTGAACTTGGAGTTTCTTATAGATTAGATGATTCCTTTAGTGGTTTAGTTGGATTTCAAATCACACCAAGCTTGCGTATTGGATATGCATACGATAGTGTTGTCTCTGACTTGAAATCTGTAGGCAGTTCATCTCACGAAATAATATTAACATGGGATGTATTCTTTAACAAACGAACTTTACGCTCACCTAGATACTTCTAATTTTAAAAAAGACTTATACAATGAAAAAAATATATATATTCTTTCTAATAATTGCAGTTAGTACTATGGTAGCAACTGCACAGAATAAAGATACCAAAAAGGCAGACGACCTTTATAATAGATTAGCTTATACAGAAGCTGTTGATGCGTATAAAAAATTACTAGATAAAGGAAAAGGAGATCGTTATGTATTTGAGCAATTAGCGCACTGTTATTATAATATAAACGATTCTAAAAACGCTGAAACCTATTACAAAAGAGTAGTAAAAGGAAGAAATGTTGAACCAGAAACCGTTTACAATTATGCTCAAACATTAAAAGCAAACGGAAGATACGGCGAATATAATACTTGGATGAAAAAATTTGCAGAAATGCAACCCAACGATTCCAGAGCTATTGCTTTTATGAAAGACCCTAACTACCTTCCAAGATACATCGAAAGTGATAAAAAATTTGATGTTGAAAATATGACAGAAATAAATACCGAATTTTCTGAATTTGGAGGTACTATGATTAACAAATCTTTCTATTTCTCATCAGCAAGAAATACCAAACGTAAAACTTATGGTTGGAATGACGAACCTTACCTAGATATTTACATTGCTGAAAATGTTGGTGGAACCATTAAAGATGCTACTTTAGTTCCTGGTAAAGTAAATACAAAATACCACGAAGGTAACGTAGCTATAACTTCAGATGCATCAAAAATGTATTTTGACAGAAATGATTACTACAAAGGAAAATACAAAAAAAGCGAAGAAGGTATTAATCAGATTAACCTATATACTGCCGAAGCAATAAACGGTGAATGGCAAAATGCTACTCCTGTTAGTTTTAACAATAGTGAGTATTCTTTTGGTCAACCTGCCTTAAGTCCCGATGGAAAAACCTTATATTTTGTAAGTGATATGCCAGGAGGAAAAGGTAAAACTGACATTTACAAAGTAGCTATTAATAGTGACGGAACCTATGGAAAATCTGAAAGATTAGGAGATAACATTAACACCGAAGGTAAAGAAGTTTTTCCTTTTGTTGATGCCAATGGAACTCTTTATTTTTCCAGTGATGGTCATTTAGGTTATGGCGAATTAGACGTATTTTATGCAGAAGCTGAAGGAACTGGTTTCGGTGAAGCAAGAAATATTGGAACCGATGTAAATAGTCCAAAAGACGATTTTGCTTTTAAATTCAACCCTGAAACTAAAGAAGGTTTTGTTTCTTCAAATAGAGAAAAAGGTGTTGGAAGTGATGATATTTATAAAGTAAAACAAATTGCTCCTTTATGTGATGTAGATATTATGGTACAAGTAGTTAACGAAATCACAAACGAACCTCTAGCGGGTGCAAGAGTAGATTTTTATGATGCTAACGAAAATAAATTAGCAACTAAAACTACAGATTCAAACGGTAATGTTGCATTTTTAGCCGAATGTGAAAAAGAACAACAAATTCTTGCATTTTTACAAGACTATGAAAGTAATGGTGTAACAGTAAATACTAGTAAATATGAAGATTTAAATACTACTATTAAACTAAAACCAATAGAAAGTATTATCGATGCAGATAAAGTGGTTCTTAACCCAATATTGTTTGATTTTGATAAACATAACATCAAATCTCAAGCAGCGTTTGAGTTGGATAAATTAGTTGCACTTATGCAAAAATACCCAACAATGGAAATTAAAGTAGAAAGTTACACAGATAATAGAGGTTCTAAAGAATACAACATGGAACTTTCTAACAAACGTGCTCAATCTACTGTACAATACATTATTTCTAAAGGAATAGATAAAAGTAGAATATCAGGTGAAGGATTTGGAAAAACCAAACCTGTTGTAGATTGTGGTACAAATTGTACCAAAGAACAACACCAAAAGAACAGACGTTCAGAATTTATTATTGTTAAGCAATAATATTAATTCCTAACAACCAAAAATGCCCTTGCTTTAATTAACAAGGGCATTTTTATTATTCACAATTGTTGTTGTATTATCTTAAATTTTTAATCATTATCGAAGTCATTTCTTCTAATGAAGTATGGTTTTTCCATCCCCAATCTTTTTGAGCATTTGTATCATCAATACTCTGAGGCCAAGAATCTGCAATTGCTTGTCTAAAATCGGGTTTATAGCTAATCTCAAAATTTGATATTTGTTTCTTTATACTTTGAGCAATCTCTTTTGGATTAAAACTTATACCAGCAAGATTATAAGAACTTCGTACTTTTATTTGTTCTTCGGGGGCTTCCATAATGGTTAATGTTGCTCTAATAGCATCATCAATATACATCATGGGTAAGGTAGTTTCTTCCTTTAAAAAACAAATATATTTACTATGTTTTAACGCTTTATGATAAATATCTACAGCGTAATCTGTAGTTCCTCCTCCTGGCAAGGTTTTATAGCTTATTAAACCAGGATACCTAATACTTCTAACATCAACACTATATTTTTCATGGTAATATTCACACCAGCGTTCTCCAGCTTGTTTACTAATACCATATACTGTAGAGGGTTCCATAATAGTTCTTTGTGGAGTATTAATTTTTGGAGTAGTGGGACCAAATACAGCAATACTTGAAGGCCAAAAAACCTTTTTAATCTTCTTATCTTTTGCTAAGTTAAGTACGTTAAAAAGTGAATTCATATTCAAATTCCAAGCCCGCATCGGAAACTTTTCAGCTGTAGCAGAAAGCATTGCAGCAAGTAGATATACATCGGTAATTTCATACCTAATTACCACATCTTCAATAGCTTTATAATCCATTGCATCAAGAACTTCAAAAGGACCTTCATTTCCTAAAGTTCCGTCGTCTTCTCTAATGTCTGTAGCGATTACTTTATGGTTTCCGTAACGTTTTCTAAGCTGTGTAGTTAAATCGGTTCCAATCTGTCCAGAGGCACCAATAATTAAAATTCTTCTTTTCAAAATATAATTTTTTTGTTCGGCAAAGATACGAATAATCCCTACTTGTACATTCCTCAAAAAAAAACTTTAAATTGGTTTTGAACTTGTATATTTGCGGTCATTATCATTGTATATGAAACCTTTTATTGCTGTATTACTTTGTTGTTTTTTAATATCTTGCAGAAATTCTCCTGAAGAAATTTCGGCGATACCCTTACCTCAAAAAAAAGACAATAGCTTGTATGGAAATACTCATTTTATATTTCCAACTTTAACCGAAAACGCAAAAGCTGAAGTGATGCATTGGAGTGTTTTTGAAGACTTTGAAACACAAGCAAAATTGATTAACGGAAACACCATTGAAACCATTAAAATAAAATCCTCTTATTTGGTTACTCAAATAGATTCTTTGGTAAAAAAAATACCCGATACACTTAACACAAAATCTATTTTTTCTAGAGCAATAGTTGCAAAAACCAGAGCTCACCTTCTAAATCAAGAAGTAAATAAGGCTCATATAGATTCGGTAAGACTTCAAGAATATTTAACTGAAATGAATGTGTCTGTTAGTAACTTAATTAATCAAATTAACGAAAAATTTCAAAAAGATGCTATCGACCTTCAACGAATTGATAATGAAAAACAGGAATTAGAAAATCAAAAACAATTTTTAGATTCAGTTTATAAAGAAGAATTAAAAGATCAGAAAAAGAATACGTAACAAATTCTGTTTTTTAATACAGATAACACAATAACAAATAATCACTTATTTAAATAAAAATGAACTATTCAAAATTAAAAACTCCTCTTTTTGTTGCAACATTATCATTAATTGTTGCTTCTTGTGGGGAAACAAAAAAAGACGATTCAACTACAAAAGTTGATGATACCCCCCACGGAATTATCCTTGAAAACATGGATACTTCAGTAAGCCCAAAAGACGATTTTTATAGTTATGTAAACGGTAATTGGGTAAAAAACAATACTATTCCAGACGATCAAACACGATGGGGAGGTTTTGGTGTGCTTCGAAAAAAAACCGATGCAGATATGTTGGCAATTTTAGATAAAGCACAAAAAAGTAATAAATACTCCTCGGATACTGACCAAGCAAAAGCAATAATGATTTTTGAGTCTGAATTGGATACAATAGCAAGAAACAAAGCAGGAATTAACCCTCTAAAACCCGCTTTAGAAAAAATTGAAAACATTAACTCTTTTGAAGATTTTCAAGAAGTTATTACCAAATATTCGGTGTTAGTTTCACAACCATTTTTTGGTGTTGCTGCTTTTTCTAACCCTAATAATAGCTCGATGAATTCTGCCTATTTAACACCAGGTGGATTGGGTCTTCCAGAAAGAGATTACTATTTAAAAACCGATTCGGCTTCGGTTACAACTAGAAAACAATATGTATCTCATATTACAAGAATGCTTCAATTTTTGGGAGATGAAGAAGAAGATGCTCATAAGCAAGCAGAAACTATTCTGGCTTTCGAAACTAAATTAGCAGAACCTAGATTAGATAAAGTGGCGAGTAGAGATTTCAGAAATTTTAACAACCCTAGATCAATTTCTGAGCTTCAAGAAATGGCCCCTTCTATTCAATGGGAACAATCCTTCAAAAACCTTGGTATTACTAAAAAATTCGATACTATAATTGTGATGCAACCTAAATATATGAAAGTGGTTCAAGATATTTTTAAGGAAGGCGATCTAGAAACTTGGAAAACCGTTATACGTTGGGCAACTCTAAACTCTAGTGCAGGATTGTTGACTACCGAGATTGATAAAGCCAATTGGGATTTTTACAATCAAACCTTAAATGGGGCTAAAAAGCAAAAACCTGCAGACGAAAGAGCTTTATCTACGGTTAATAATACGGTTGGAGAAGCTTTAGGAAAATTATATGTAGATGAAATGTTTCCGCCAGAAGCAAAAGCAAAAGCAGAAAAAATGATTGCTAATGTGATAAATGCTTATAAAAATAGAATTATTGCACTGGATTGGATGAGTACAGAAACCAAAGTAAAGGCTATTGAAAAACTAGATAAATTCACTGTAAAAATTGGTTATCCAAACAAATGGAAAGATTATTCTACTTTAGAAGTAAAAGAAGGAAACTCTTATTACGACAACATGATTGCTGTTAGCGAATGGGAATTAAAAGACAATTTAAAAAGAATTGACGAGCCCGTAGATCGTACCGAATGGGGAATGTCTCCACAAACAGTAAACGCATATTTTAATCCGTTTAATAATGAGATTGTTTTTCCTGCTGCTATTTTACAACCTCCTTTTTATGACTATTTAGCAGACGATGCTGTAAATTACGGTGGAATTGGAGCCGTAATAGGTCATGAGATTTCTCATGCATTTGATGATAGTGGTTCTCGTTTTGATGCAGACGGTAATTTAGTAAACTGGTGGACAGATGAAGACCTAAAAAACTTTACAGAACGTGGTGATAAACTTGCAGCACAATACAGTGCTGTGGAAGTTTTACCTGGAGTTTTTATTAATGGTAAATTTACGCTAGGTGAAAATATTGGAGATTTAGGTGGTGTTTTAGCAGCTTATGATGGTTTACAAGATTTTTACAAAGAAAACGGAAGACCAGAAAATATTGATGGATTTACCCCTGAACAACGTTTTTTTATGAGTTGGGCAACCGTTTGGAGAACGCTACAACGTGAAGAGTCTTTAAAAACACAAGTGAAAACCAATGTGCATTCTCCTGGAAAATGGAGAGCTACACAACCTTTGGTAAATGTAGATGCTTTTTATAAAGCATTTGATATTAAAGAAGGTGATGCGATGTTTGTTCCCGAAGAAGATCGGGTTCGTATTTGGTAGGTTTAATTAACCACAAAGGACATTAAGTTTTTACACAAAGCTCACTAAGATTATTTCTTGGTGGGCTTTTTGTTTGCTCCCTAAGCTCGTAGGTATTAAAAAGTTGTGAAGTCTAATATAAAAAGGTGCGAGAGGATTGATTGACTTCAACGAGTCATAAGATGACTTTGAGACAACTAATGACTAAATGTAGGTTTTAACCTTAAGAAACCATTAAGTAAACACAAACAAAACATTAAGTAATAACGGGAGAACTACGAGAGAACTACGGAACAACTACGGGAGAACCTAAGTAAATTCTTTGATTTTGGAGGGAATAATCTGTGCTGAATATGCGATACAGGTTAAAGGGTTGTTGCTAATGTAAGTTTACGAAAATATTTAATTTTCTGGAAATATTTGAGATGGTTTTTTTAAACCCTTTAACGCTTTCAGTTTTTAATATCTGGTTCTATTATAAAACCTAACCCGTTTTTAAAACCTGTTAGGATAGTTTAGGAAAGTTTTAACCCTTCCAGTCCCGAAGTATCGGGATAAACTCTGAAAGGGTGGGTAGAAATAAGTTTTTGAAACCTGCGAGGATAGATTGGGAACCTGTGAGGTTTTTATGGAAGAATTTCAAAAGAATTTCCAAGTTTTAGAATTAAGAATTCTTTTATGGTTTTATAATCCTTTTCAATTAGATTCATATAATTAACAATATGAACCTTATGGTTTTTTTCAATGATTAGTATATTACTTTTTCGAAACTCAATTCTTTTTACTTTTTCAATATTTATAGCTTCTGAATTGTTAGCATTTTTAAACCTGAGTTTTCCTTTTTTTATTTTAATAACTCCTGAGGGAATTGGCAAAAAACCTATTACAAAAAAAAGAAATCCAATGGCAACTAATAATTGAGATACTAAATTTGTTGAATCTGAATAATAAAGAAAAGCCAATCCTCCAAAGAACAAAAATGCTCCTATAATAAATGGCCCTATTTTAGCTACATCATCAAAGTTTGTTTCAATTCTGATTTCATTTTCTTTTTTATTTCTACGGTATTGTGTTCTTTCATAAATATCCCAAACAAGCATTAATACTATTAGAACAATAAAGTAATTAAGATATGGTTCAAGGTATTTTGATAAAAAGAAAATATTCAACAAAGAGATTACTAATGGTATATAACGGTAATATGTGTATTGTTTTTCCAATAAAATATTTAGTTATACATGTTATTTAATAGGAGTTGAAACCTCGACGCTATCTTTAGCAATTAAATTTAATTCACTTATATCAATCTTCTTTTTAACCACCACAGCATCTGTAATTACAAAAGGTTTGGGCATCATGTTTTCTGCTCTTTTGTTAATAGAAAATTGCGGATGATTTAATAAATCGAAGGAGTATTCCAAGACTGTAAAAGTTAATGGTTTTTCTTTTTTTATAGAATAAGAAACTTCCAAACTATCTTTATCTGAAACAAAATATCTTACAATTTCTTTTCCTTTTATTTTTACAGAAGCTTCGTCTATTGCCTTATTTAATTCAAAATTTTCTCCATTAAAAGCTAGTGTTTCAAACTGAGTTCCTTCTTCTGCATATAGGCTTATTTGGTTCACATGTCGTTGTGGAATAATTGTAAATGTTACATTTTTAAAACCATTAATTATGGTGTCTTTATTTAAAATTGTTTTAAAAAGTGGGATGTCTTTTTTTGGGGCTTCAACAGCAAAAGTATAGCCGCTATTGTATTTGCTTCCGGAAGCACTTTCAATATATTTTGAAGCTACTTCAGGGTTTTTTCCTAAATAACCTTTAGTCCAATCGTCTAATTTTTTATCGTAAGTTGCCCAATAGGTTTCTCCTTTATCCGCATCTTGATAATATACTAAACTGTTTGGTTTTTGTCGTTCGGCAGTAAAATCACTCGCCAGATGTGCCTTGATAAAAAATCCGATGGCAATTAAAATAAAGATAATAGAAAGTGGTTTTTTCATTTTATAAAATCCAAAAACTGGAAGTAACAAACCAAATAGTAAGACTGTAAAAATAGTACTGGCTCCCAACATTTTTAATCCTAATCCTACTGGAAAAAACTGAATATGTGGAGCAAATAGGAAAATAGCTAAAGTACTTAGCAAGGTCATTAATAGCAAGTTTGGTTTTTCTTGACGAATTAAAACCCAAAGTGAAAGCAATCCAAAAAACACAGGAAGGATAAAAAATGCTGCTCCTTTTAAATAAATTGCCACTAATACGTTGATGACTAACCACAAGAATAGCGGTGCTATTAATAGACTAGCTACGTTGGTTTTTTTAGCAAAACGATTGTAGATTCCGAAAATGATACCTAAAGTAAGCAAGACAAAAAACCATATATAGGTGTGTCCGTTATAGGTAAATCCGTGTAGTATTTCGGTGTATTGTGGGTATAAGTATAGTATTAATTTCCAACCATAAACCCCCACCAATCCAGAAACTAAAAGGGCTAATAAAAAAGGAACAAAACCCTTAAGCATAGATTTTCCGGTGAGCACTCTTTTTCTAATTCCGAATAAAATAAGGATTATAAAAATAAGTAATGCAACTATAATCATAGGCGTTACCCAAGAAAAGGGATAACTTATCATTTTAAAAATAGGCACGTTTATATACACATTATCTTCAGATGATTTTAAAGTAGAAAGATCGGCATCGGCAAAATAATGTAGTAAAGGAAGTAAATATTCTCCTTGATGTTGAAGAGTGTTTCTATCTAAGTTTTCATAGGTGTCGTTGGCGGTATGATAATCGTAATGATCATCGATAAAGGCAAAGAAATAACCTTCAATCCCACCGTCTTCTCTAAAAACAGTAGAGTCTGTATCGTTGGGTAACATTTTATAAATGCTATACATCAACGAAGAAGCCGTTGGATATTTTACGTTGGCTTCCTGAAAAGCTTTGATTAAATTTTTATTTCCGCCATTGGTTTCGACCACCATATTACTAGGACCTCCGCTTCCTCTGGCTTCAAAATTAATTGCCAAACCAACATTTTTTGCCCAAGGATGTTTGTTTACAAAAAGTCGAGCTCCATCTAATCCTACTTCTTCTGCATCGGTGATTAAAATAATGATGTCGTTTTTTGGTTTTTTTCCGCTTGCCAAATAGGCACGAACACTTTCTAAAATAGTTACCACGCCACTTCCGGCATCGCTTGCTCCAAATGATGGAACCAATGCACTATCGTAATGTGAAACAATTAACAAGGCTTTTCCATCTCCTGTTCCTTCAATTTTTGCTAAGATATTTTTAGATTTATCAAGACTCTTCCATTTCTGATTCATGATAAAACCTTCTTGAACTTGAGTTTTTAATCCTAGTTTCTGAAATTCTTTGACCAAATAATTTCGTACTCGTTCGTGTTCTTGGGAGCCAATATAATGAGGAGCTTTGGTAATTTCTTTTAAGGGAATTAAAGCTCTTTCGGAAGAAAACTCGGTATCAGGAATAGAGACAGGTTCACCGTTTTGAGGCATTAAGCTATAAAAACTAAAATAGACAAGACCAATTATTAATACAATTGACAAGAGGGATTGAAAACGTTTCATGGGATGATTATTTTGAAGCCTAAATTTACAGATTTTAATTAAGAATAAACACTTGTTAATAAAATTGAAAGGTTCTTGTTTATTTTTTGACTACCTTTAAGGGTCTAAATAGTTAATATTATGGGAATTAAAAGTTTTATGGGAAAACGGGCGAAGCCTAAAAGTAACTCTGAACAAATTAAAGTATCTGATTACATGACGCGTAACTTGATTGTTTTTAATCCGAAACAGTCGGTTTTAGAAGTAATGGATCAACTGATTAAGCATCGTATTTCTGGAGGGCCCGTGGTAAATGAAAATCATGAATTGGTGGGAATTATTTCGGAAGGAGATTGCATCAAACAAATTAGTGAAAGCCGTTATTACAATCAGCCAATGGAAAATATTAATGTTGAAAAACACATGATTACTAATGTGGAAACCATTCATGGAGATATGAATATTTTTGATGCTGCCGAAAAATTTCTACAATCGAAACGTCGTAGATTTCCAATTATTGAAGATGGAAAATTAGTAGGACAAATAAGCCAAAAAGATATTTTAAAAGCAGCTCTTCAGCTTAAAGGGACTAATTGGTAATCTTTTGGTAAAAAAAACCTACTAGGTTTTAAAAACCTAGTAGGTTAACACTTTATTAATTTAAACTATAATTTATTAATTAGAGTTTACTTGAATTTCATCAAGTTCATACGAACCATCAAAATCTGCATCACCGCTACCTTGATATTTAAAACCAATGTAACCTGTACCTGTTATACAATCTAAACTTACGTTACCAGATTCAAACCAATCTGAAAAACTATCATCATCTTGAGTAATATAGGCCGCTGGAATTAAATCCCAAGTAGCTGTTGCTATATTATCTGGATTTCCGTCCCAATCGCTAGAAAATAATAGTTCTAAAGTACTTCCGTCAGAAAAACTATTGGAAGTTTTAAAATTTAGAGTTTCACCATCTTGAGCATCAAAATTGAATTCTGGCATAATTAACCAAGCAATTGTACTATCGTCACCCGATTGGTAAGAACCAATGGTTGCTGAAATACCTAAAGATCCATTGGTACCATCGCTAAAGAATGATCTCCAATCTCTGGAACCTTCTTGAATGTAGTTAGTCCATCCATTACCTGAAATGGAAGTTCCTTCATTTTGAGTTTCAAAAAATTCTGAAAAAAGCTCATTGGCACCTGTAGAAGATGCGATACCACAATCTACTTCAATAGGGTCACAACGATTTGTATCTTCTAGATTTACATCAAATGGAGAATTAACAACTATATTAAAAGATTCTCCAAAGAAATCTAAAGTTAAAATTGCATCTATGTTTCCTTTTCCAGTAGGTAAGTCTAGTGCTTTAAAATCTGCGAATGTACTTGTGCTAAATGTTGTTGAGGTTCCTTCTGAACAACTTTCTAGTACGCGTTCACCATCAAATTGATCTTCAGGTTCTGCAGCGTAGGTTTTAGGAAATTCTCCTAATACTTCATTACGGTGAAATTGTACATCATTAAGGCGAATAAATAGGTTTGTTTTTTCAGTAGTAAATTCTGAAATATTCATGGGTAGAGGTACAATTTCTGCAACATCAACATCTCTTTTAATATATTGTGTCATTTGAGATTCTCCAATTTTATCAATACTATTTCCGTTTCTAATTCCAACCGTAAAGACACCGCTATCAAAACCAACGGTTAAACCTTGAAGCTGTATATGGGTTTTTCTTCCAAATTCATAGGTAATAAATAATGGGTTTACATTTACCAATACTTTAATACCAATAGTTGGGTTTTCGTTATTATCTTGAAGAATTAACTCTTCGTAAAAGTTTCCAAACTCATCGTTTGAAATAACAAAGCCTGTTGTGTAAAGGTCGTCTTCGATGGTTAGAATATCGTTTCCGTTAGTGGCTTGTTCTTGTAATAACAACTGCTTAAGACCATTAATTGAAATTTCGGTTCCGCTTAAAACTGGTGGTTCCACATCTAAGTTGGGTACGTCGTAATCGTCATCCTGTACACAAGATACCATAAAGGTAGCTGCAAAAAACAGAATTAATAGTTTATAAATTTTTAAAGTTTTCATATTGAATTGAATTTATTTTTTTTGAATTTTATTAAAATCTAACATATACATTTACATAGTAGTTAGAACCATTTCCGAAGAAATATCTATTTCCGAAGATGGGTCCGTTTTCTCTATTTTGCTCTTCTACTTGTTGTCTGTAGTTAGCTCTTCTAGAATCTTCGAAACCACCAGTAATAAAGTTTTGATCTAAAACATTGTTTATAGAAGCAAAGAAACCTATATAGTATTTTTTAACTTTCCAAGATTTTCCTCCTGTTAAGTTTACTAAAAAGTAGTCGTCTAATTTTTCTTGTTTTAGCAACTCTCTAGCAACATTTTCGTCGTAATCGTTATATGGGAGTCCATCGGCATCTGTATAAAAATCGCTAGTTCTTCTTAAATTACTAATATCTATATAGGCATTAGAAAAATAGTTAGTGGTAACTCCTACCCACCAAAATTGTGGGGCTCTATATTCAAACCCTAATTGGTAAGCTCTTTCTGGGCCTCCAGCAACGTGAAGGTTTTTAAGAGTTACTTCTCTAAGTCCTTGTGTTGGAATATCGTTTCCTGCATCACCAAAATCATCACTAGATAAATATAAATTTGGATTGTTGCTATAAGTATATTGTCCTATAGAAGCCGCAGCTTTTAACTTTAAGGTTGGTAATACTTGTGCTTCAACACCAAGTTCTGCACCGATATTTTGTTTTTCAATTCCCGTAACAATTTCTTGTACAAAGGCATTGTTGGCATCTGCTCCTAATGCATTTTGAGTAAAGAAAAATCCGATATCGGTAGCATCTTTAAAACCAGTATAAAAACCTGTTACTCTAGCTTTAACTATTGGAGATCTGTAGATATAACTAAGATCTATAGATTGAGATTTTTCTTCGGTAATACCTTCTACAATATCATTATTTTGTCTTGCATTGGCAAAAGTATTACGCATGGTTGGTGCTTTAGTAAAGTAACCTGCATTAACATCGATTAAATGACGACCTGTTATTTTGTAGGTAGCTCCTCCTTTAGCACCGTAGGTAGAAAAATCTACCTTTTCACTTTTACCGAGAGAACGTTCTCCTGGGAAATATCCGTTTTCATACAAACCGGTACGTTGGTAGCTGGTTTGTCCAAAATTTGCAGCTAAGAAAAAATCTACCACATTGTATTTAAACTGTGCTTGAGCAAAACCTGAGATTACACTAGAACTTAATTGGTAATTGTATTTGTATCGGTCACCTTCTTTAGCAAAATGGATTGGGTTTTGTAAATCGCTAGGTACATTATCGCCAAAATAATCTACATCTAAATAACCATCAGCTCCTAATAAATCAACAATACTTGCAAAATAGTCACCTTTTAGGTTTCTGTAATTAACTGCTGCATCAAAGAATATATTTTCAGAAAAACGGGTATTTAAAATACTGTTTACAGAAAATTGTGTGTCGTCTATTCTATCTTCTTGAACCACATAAGCAGCATTCCCAGTAGATGAATTTGCATTCCCTCTGTATAAAGATTCCCAATCTATTTGCCCATCGTTAATAAATTCTTGTTCAGCTAAATAGGCTTGTTGGTAATCGTAAGGAGTTGGGTTTTCGTTACGTAAAAAGTAACTGGGTAGTTTTTGGTAATAGTTTCCTGCTGGGTTTTGGTTGCTACCGTAATCCAATCTTGTGTTACCTATTTGTCCTGTTTGAAAACCTACGTTGGTGTTTAAGGTAGTAACTTCATTAATATTCCAATAATGGTTTAACATAAACACGGGTTCTTTGATGTTTCGAATACGACTGTTTCGTTTTTCGCCATCTTGGTAACCCCAATTTGGATTGTATCTAATTCCTTTTAGGTTTTTTACTTCTTTTGTAATTGCAGTAGAGCGTCCTCTTCTGTTAGGCGTATAAAAAGCCGTAAAGTTAAGGGTGTGATTATCGTTAATAATTTTTTCTACGGAAGCAAAAAATGAATTGGCATCGTATAAAGTTCCGTCTATATAGCCTTCGTTACCAAAACGTCTAGAAGCTAAGAATGAATAAGCCCATCCAGATTTTGAAACGCCACTATGATAGGAAGCCATCACACGACCTTCGTAACTTCTGTTAGCAGCAGCAAACGAAACTCTACCGCTTTTTCTGAATTTTGAAGCTCTCATTACCATATTAGTAGTTCCTGCTAAATCTCCAAAGGTGTAATCGTTTGCTTTTAAACCCATTGTAAATTCACGATTTCGTTGAACATCGTTTAATCCTCCCCAATCTCCCCATTGTGGGCGACCGTTAAATTGTTTGTTCATTTCAATACCGTTAATGAGTACTTTCCCGTTGGCATTGTCTAAACCACGAGGTCTAAAAAAAGTAGCACTAAAGTCGAAAGCGGCTGCACTTAAAAATACATCTCTTGATGCTTGTAAAAGCCCAGAAACGTTCGTTGCTGCCCCACCTAAATCTCCATCAAGTTCTCCGTCTGAAAGATTGATAACTCCAATTTGTGCTTCTAATTCGGTTAAATCTATCTCCATTATAATTGGATCTAGATTAATCGTTTCTCCGTTTTGAATAGTGATAGGAATACTCTGCGTAATGTAATTAAGTTTACTTACTACAAGAACTTGTTCTCCTTGTGGAAAATTACTTCCAGTAAAAGTAAAAAGCCCCTCGTTATCGGTTTGTGTTTGAAAATCACTTGCTAAAATTCGTAACTCAACACCAGGGATTACTTCACTTGAATGCGTATCTATCACTCTTCCCTTTATTACTGCATCTTGAGCAAATAAGATAGTACTACTCATAAATGCTAAGCATAAAGTAAAAATGAATTTTTTCATTCTAAATTTGGTTATTTTTAAAATTAATACTTATTATAAATCGGTTACGAATGTACATTATTTAGCTGAAATAATTACATTTGCTACAACCTTAAAATTAGACAATTAACACTTTTAAATATCCTTTAATGAAATTAAAAATAACTTCTGTTTTTCTTATAATTTTAACTTTTACAACACTTTATTCTCAAGAAAAAAAAGAATATAAAGTTAATACCATAGCTTTTTATAACCTTGAAAATCTTTTTGATACAGAAGATGATCCACTAACTTTTGACGATGACAGAACACCTGAGGGAAAAGATCATTGGACCGAAGAAATATACCGTGCCAAATTGGCTAATATGGCTAAAGTAATTTCAGAAATAGGCTCAGAAGTTTCTGGAACATCACCCACTATAATTGGTGTTTGTGAAATTGAAAATAGAAAGGTTTTGGAAGATTTATTAAATCAAGAACCATTAGTAAACAAAGGTTATGGGATTATTCAGTTTGATTCGCCAGACCGTAGAGGAATTGATGTGGCATTGTTTTACAAAAGAAAACTTTTTATACCTACCAATTATAAAACTCACGAGCTTATTATTTTTGATAATCATGATAAAACTAAAAGAATATACACACGTGATCAGCTTGTTGTGAGTGGTATGCTAGATGGTGAAAAAATTCATTTTATCGTAAACCATTGGCCTTCAAGAAGCGGAGGTGAAGAGCGTTCCCGTCCTAAAAGAATTGCGGCAGCAAAACTAAATAAGCAAATTATAGATTCGATTTTTGTTGATGAGCCCTATGCTAAAATTATTACTATGGGAGATTTAAACGATGATCCAACAAGCCCAAGTGTAAAAAAATATTTAAAAGCTAAAAGAAAACCCGATGGTATGAAAATGAAAGAACTATACAACCCCATGGAAAACATGGCAAGACAAGGTTTAGGTTCTTTAGCTTATCGAGATAATTGGAATTTGTTTGACCAAATGATTATCTCTACAGAATTAACCAAGAAAGATTTTTCTAGCTATCGTTTTTATAAAGCGGGAATTTACAATAAAACATTTTTAGTAAATGCTCATGGGCGCTACAAAGGGTATCCTTACAGAAGTTTTGTAGGTGGAGGTTTTACTGGAGGTTATAGCGACCACTTTCCTGTTTATCTTTATTTAATTAAAGAGAAATAAACTCCTAAAATTTATTATAACAAAAATGCCCCTATGAAAATATGGAGCATTTTTTGTTTGGTGAAGGTTTTTAACTAAACCAAATTCCCCAAGGAATTCTACTTAAAACTAAAATCAAAGCAATACCATAAAATATAGCGATGGTTTTAAATTTAGCATTATCTGTAGTTTTATTTTTATGTTTTGAAAATCCTATAGTAATTAAAACCACAGCAATAAGCATCATTAAAGGATGCTCTACGGATGAAAAACGAAGTAAGGAGTCTTTCATTACAGAATCCATTCCTCCGTTTTTTATTGCTCCCATTGCATTTGGAGAATAAATATATAAGAAGATTCCAATTAATAATTGAATATGTGATACAATTAATGCGAATAAAGAAACTTTTAAATCTTTATTAAAAAATTCACTTTTAAAAAACAGTCCTTTTAAGGCGTTTATGGTTGCAAAAACAATGAGCAATAAGGTTAAATAAGCCCATTTAGAATGAATAAAATGCAGTGTGTCAAACATAGTAGTAAGTTTTAGATTAGTTTTTCAAAGGTAAGTATTAAAACTAAAAAAACGCCCCGATTTATACCGAGACGTTTTTAGTAAATTTATGCTAATAGATTATTAGAATTCGTAACGAATTGAAGCATTAAATGTTCTTCCATTTGTATTAAAATATCCAAATCTATCAGATTGTTGGATAGCAATTTTATCAAACAAGTTGAAAACGTTTGCTCTAAAAGTCATTTTGTTACTTCCTAAATCAAATCTGTAAGTTAACCCAGCATTTGTTAATGCATAGCTATCTAGTCTTATTGGATCGTAATCTGCAGCCTCTGTAAATTCATTTGCAAATTCATAGTGTCTATCTACATATTTAATACGAGCATCAACACTTAAACCAGCAATTACATCTGCAGTAAAACCTATTCCTGTTGTAAATTGTGGAGCGGTAGAAATTTTAACACCATCACGGTTAATACCGTCTTCTTCACTAATTAACTCATTGGTATCACTGTTATAAACAGCAACATCAGATTGTCCTTTGTAGTACCAAGAACCAGCAGAAATAAATCCATTAAATCTTAACCAATCTGTAGCTTTTAAAACAGCGTCTAACTCAGCACCTGAGTGAAATTGTCTAACACCTGTTTGTAAGATAGAGATTTGAATATCATCTGAATCGTCATCTGGTGTTCCATTATCAAGAGTATCAAAACTTGATAGAGTTCTGTTATCCCAATCGGTTACATAAGCATTAAAGTTAGCTTTTAATCTGTTTCCTATTTTAAAATGATAACCTGCTTCAAAACTTTTAATAATTTCATTTTCAACTTCTGGGCTAATTAGCTCAGTAATAAAACCAGCATTTCTTGCAAAAATATTATCTGAATAAGGTTGTCTTGAATAATATCCTGCATTTACAAAGACTACATTATCATCGTTTAAATGATAAGATACACCTCCTTTTAGATTGTAGCCTGTTTTGTTAACTTTTTCTGAAGTAGCAGGATGAAATCTATCCTCTCTTTTATAGGATTGATTTGAAAAGGCTCCTTGGAAAAATGCTGAAAATTTATTGGTAGCATATTCCATTTGTCCAAACACACCTTGATAATTAATTGTTTCTGAATTATCGTAAGCAATTCTATTTTTTTCATCGGCGAAGTTAAATAATGCACCCCAAGGAGTTGCGTCAAAAGATTCTGTCACAACATAATCATCTGGTTGATTATCTCCACTATCATTAGTCCATCCAGATAATCCGTAAAAATCAACTACTTGTCTAAAGTGATCTCCTTTATAAAATCTCACATCAACACCAATATTTGCAGAAAAATTTTCAGAAAAATCATGATTTAAATTAGATACTAATCCGTACCAAGCATGGTTGTTCATTGAACCTCTTCTAATATAACCAGCTCCATTTGGTGCTCCATAATCTCCACCTATTCCTACTAAAGCATTATTAGCTTCGATTGCAGGGTAGTCAATTTGTCCGTATAAAGGACCATCACCATCAGGATCTTCAGTTCTGATACGACCATTTCCTCTTGGTCCTGTACCACCACCTCGTCCCCAAGATGCATAAGCAACAGTAGATAATTCTGTTTTTTCACTCATTGTAAAATCCCAGTTTAAGTTCATAACTGGTTTGTGGTAAAAGTTTTGTCTTTCTGAAGTGATGCTTGTACCATCTGCATTTTCGTAACCCCAGTGTTGGTTAAATTTAGGGTCTGCTGCAATAATTTCTTTAGACTGTGACCATCTTTGACCGTGCATTTGTGGAGCACCTGTAATTAAGAAATTGAAGTTATGCTTTTCATTTGGTTTGTAACCTACAGCAAAGTAATAGTTTTGACCTTGGCCGTAAGTACCTTTAGCCCATTTTCTGTGAGCTTGCCAGTAATCTAATAATACTGAAAAAGCCCATCCTTTATCATTTCTTCCAGAATCGTACCCTATGGTACCTTTCATATAACTATCGTTAGCACCTAATAATCGTACAAAACCACCTCTTTTTTTATCAGCAGCTTTCATTACAATGTTAGTTGTACCTCCAACAGATGAAATTGCTAATTTTGAAGCTCCAAGACCTCTTTGTACCTGAATGGTAGTAGCAATATCAGCAATACCTGCCCAGTTAGACCAATATACTTTACCATCTTCCATAGCGTTTACGGGTTGTCCGTTTAATAGAATTGCGATGTTTGTTTGGTCAAAACCTCTTAAAAAGAATTGAGAATCACCAAATCCAGTTTGACCTGAAACATAAGCAGAAGGTGAAAATGCAACAGCTTCAGCTAACTCAACGTTACCAGTAGCTTTTAACTGAATTTCCTCTTCTGAAATGGTGGTTACAGCGATAGGTGTTTCTCTTCCTGATGCTAAATCTACAATTCCTGTTCCAACTACTACTACTTCAGCTAAAGCATCTGCATCTGGAGACAAAGCAATTACTCCAAGGTCTGCAGACCCGTTTGATAAAGTAAATGGTACAGTTACCGAATCGTACCCCAAATAAGAAATTGTAACTTTTCCACTATTACTATCAACTGATAGTGAAAATTTTCCATCAAAATCTGAGATAGCACCATTTGTAGTGCCATCTTCAACGATATTAGCTCCAGATAGTGCCCCACCTAAATCTCCGTCGTTAATTGTTCCTGTAATAGTTCCTTGTGCAAATGACAAACCACTTACAAACATTAAGGCAACTACTAAATAAAAAGTAATTTTTTTCATTATTTAAAAATTGTTTTAAAGTTGGTGCAAATTTACACATTCAATTTAATTTTTAACACAAATTTAAGGTTAAATAATCTTAATTAAATTTTAGATAATTTGCTTGTTCAAAAGTCGTATAAATTTGAAAATTAGTTACTTAATCACTTAACAATTTATTAACATAGTTATAAACTAAAAAAAACTAAAATAAAATGTGGTCTAATTGCTCTTTTAGAGGTGCAATATGGTTAAAATAAGTGCTTTGATATTTTTTTGGAAGAGGTTCTGAAAGAGGTAAATCTTGTTTAAAAGGATCTACTTGTTTTCCATTTTTCCAGAAGCGATAACATACATGAGGCCCTCCCGTATTTCCGGTCATTCCAATCCAACCTATTACATCTCCTTGTCGAACGTGTTGCCCTACTTTTACATTTTGAGCTTTCATATGTAGATACTGTGTTTCATAGGTTCCGTTGTGTCGTATTTTTACATATTTACCATTTCCTCCTTTTCGTTCAGATTTTGTTACTACACCATCTGCAGTTGCTAAAATGGGAGTTCCTATGGGGGCAGCAAAGTCAGTTCCTTTGTGTGGACGCACTCTGTTACCATAATATTTAATTCTTCTTTTTAAATTATAACGAGATGAAATACGACTAAATTTTACAGGAGCTTTTAAGAAAGCTCTCCGTAAATTATTGGCTTCTTCGTCATAATAATCTGAAATACCCATTATAGAATCTCCTACAAAACTGAAAGCATAAATGGGTTTTCCTCTGTGTTCAAAAACAGCAGCTTTTATTTCTCCTAAGCCAGCTGGAATGGTGTCGTAAATATATTTTTGTGTGTAAATTACCTTGAAACGATCTCCAGGTTGAAGTCTAAAAAAGTCGATAGTCCAAGCATAAATAGTTGCTAACTTATCGGTCATATTAGGACTTAAGTGTTGTTCTTCCATAGTTTGAGAAAGTGAGCTAGTAATAACTCCTCTTGCAGTTTTTTCAACATAAGTTACTGGCTTCTTATCATTATATGAACTTACACAATCTCTTAGGTCTATAACTGCATAATCTACTTTATTTTTTTCATAAATAAATACTTGAGTTCTACCAATAGAATCTTTAGAGTTTAATAAAACATAAGGGTTTCCAACCTTTACCTTTCTTACATCGAAACTGTCTTTAATTTTTGAAACTACCGAAAATATTTCGGCTTGAGGCACATGGTTTGCGTCTAAAATACCACCAAAAGTATCTCCTGAACGAATGGTATCTCTAACAACAACAAATTCATTTAAATCATAACCGTATTCAAAATTAGCTTTGACAATTTCTGGTGTTTTAGGTTCAATAATTGGTTCTTCTTTTACCTCTTGAGTACAAGAAAATATTATTAATAGTACGGGGAGTAATACGAATATTTTTTTCAAAGCAGGTTTTCTATTATTTTTTTAATTAACATCTGTTCCCCAGTTTTCTAATTCCTGTTCAGACCAAAGTTTGGGGAAAAATATTCTTCTTTGGTATTTTGGGTGCATGTATTTTTTCCAATCACTTCCTCCTGTTGCTTCAACCTCTTCTCCATCCTCTTGGCCTTCAGACAAATAATGATTTGCTGCTTTATAATGTGCCATTACCCAAGTAATATTTACCGTATAATCGTAATGTCGCATGGCTTTCCGAAGTTCAGGGTTTGCTTGAACCTCAGCTGGAAGTTCTTTAAATTTTGCGTACAAATTTATGGTATTATACTCTTGTGTAAAAGCAATAAATTCATTTTTATATTTAGCTTCAAAAGCTTTTAATAAATAGGTTTTTTCTCCTGTTTTATAATCTTTCCCAGCAGCTTGCCAATACAAATGGTCTAGGGCGTGTTCGTAAGGTGTGTTTCGGTCGATGGTTGCTCTAAATCGGTTGTCTATTAAGTTAATTAAATCGGTAGATGCAAATTCTATTTTTCGGTATTGAGCACTTTGAAAACCACTTGCAGGGGTTAATGTATTTCTGAATTTTAAATACTGTTCTACATCCATTCCTTCTTGCATTATAGCAAAAGAGGAAGTTAACATATCGAAATACCTGCTAATTCTCATTAATCTTGAAGAGAAAAATTCTGCCGTTAAATTTTTATGATGCGAAACTTGTTCGATTTCCCAAAGAATCATTTTAAATAACAATTCGTTTACTTGATGGTACATTATAAATACCATTTCGTCTGGAAGGGTTGTTCTTTTTGTTTGAAGATTCAGTAGAGCATCTGTCTGAACGTAATCCCAATAGGTCATAGGCTCGCCATAAAGCAATCCTTCTAAATGGGTGTCTAAATCTTGCCCAATTCCGTTGTATTTATTTTCTAATTGTTCTAGTATTTTTTTTCTGTTTGACATATCTATAAAATTGTCTTTTTTTAATTAGCTTTTATTTTAAAGGAATGTGAGAGACCTTTAAACTCTATTAAAGTTGCTTTTAAAGATCCAACTACTAGGTCTGCTTTTATAACTAATGGAATTTTATTCTCATCGTCACTAACCCAAAGTGTTAGGCTTTCTTTTTCTTTAAAAACTCTTCCAGATTGTACGTAAGGTCTAAAAATTAGACAGGGTACTTTTCCAAAATCGGTATCTAAAACTTCTCTTCCTAAAAATTTTAATTTGAATTTGTAATTTTCTTTATCGAAAAACATATCCAATTCAATTTCGTCATTTACTTTAATATTTGAGACATCTAAATTGTTACGTAAATAATAAAATGAAGAAACCATATCCTGTGCTCCCTTCGGGAAGAATACCATTTTTTCAGTATCATGTTTATAATCTATTATTTTTGCTTTTTGATTTTCGTGATTAAATTCGATAACGATGTCTTTGGTGTGACCACCTTCATCTATCTTTCTAATAAAACGATAGGGAATGTCTTTTTCAATATCTATATAGGATTGATAATCGTCTTCAACAGGAAAAAACCAACTTGTCATACCTGTGGTTTCTCCATACCCTTTTACATGAAACACCTCTTTGCCATTTAGCATTTCTTTATCTACCTGAAGCGTTGCAGAACCAGCGGTTATTAAACCATAATGAACTCTAAACTTTAACCATTCTCCATCTCCATAGGCTTTTTGTTGTGCAGAAAGCAAGGTGATGTTTAGTAGTAAAAGTAGTGTGATTAGTTTTTTCATATAAACTATTGAAAGCGACACGATAACTTTGTGTCATCGTATCGCTAAGGTTTTTCTATAAAGTTCCTCTTCTAGCTTGTTCGGCTTCAATAGATTCAAACAAGGCTTTAAAGTTTCCTTTTCCGAAAGATTGTGCACCTTTACGTTGAATAATTTCAAAGAAAAGTGTGGGTCTGTCTGTTAATGGTTTGGTGAAAATTTGAAGTAAATAACCTTCGTCGTCACGATCTACCATAATACCATGTTGTTTTAGTATTGCCATATCTTCAGCAATTTCGCCCACTCGGTCTCCAACAGTATCGTAATATGTTCCGGGAACGTATAAAAATTCTACTCCTCTTTTTTTCATTTCTGAAACGGTAAAAACAATATCATCGGTGGCTACAGCAAGGTGTTGTGCTCCAGCTCCTTGGTAAAAATCGATATATTCTTCGATTTGAGATTTCTTTTTTCCCTCGGCGGGTTCGTTAATTGGAAATTTAATTCTCCCGTTTCCGTTGGTCATTACTTTACTCATTAATGCAGTGTACTCTGTAGAGATGTCTTTATCGTCAAACGAAATTAACTGAGCAAATCCCATTACTTCTCTGTAAAATTTTCCCCATACATTCATCTGTCCCCAATCTACATTTCCAACTATATGATCTATGTATTTTAATCCGCAAGAAGGTGGATTGTAATGAGAGTCCCATTTTTCAAACTTTGGCATAAATACACCGTTGTAATTTTTTCGTTCTACAAATATATGAACAGTGTCTCCATAAGTATGAATACCTGAACGTACTACCTCACCGTGTTCGTCTTTTTCTACTCTGGGCTCAAAATACGATTTTGCACCTCTTTTGGTGGTTTCTTCCCATGATTTACGTGCGTCTTCTACCCAAAGAGCAATTACTTTTACTCCATCGCCGTGCTTGGTTATGTGTTCAAAAATTTCTTGATTTTCATCGTTGGGCATGGGTGTTGTAAAAATTAATCGGATTTTGTCTTGCACCACTACATAAGATGTTCTGTCTTTCATTCCTGTTTCTAATCCAGCATACGCCAAGGACTGAAACCCTAAAGCTGTTTTGTAAAAATGAGCTGCTTGTTTTGCGTTACCAACGTAAAACTCTACATAATCGGTTCCCATTATCGGCAAGAAATCTTCTGCTTCTGGAAATATTTTTTCCAAACTGTAATTGTAGTTTTTTATGTTTTTTAAATCTGACATATTTTTTGTTTTAGGATATATAACTTGACGATGAAAAACTTAGGACTTGTTAGTTGCTAAGATTTTGCGTAAAACTATATATCATGTTTTGTGTTTTATTTATTCTATTTAATGTTTCCTTAAATCTATACATTTTAAGTTGTAAAAATCTAAAGTCATCACAGCATCCAACTCTTATAATAATCGTCCACCTGAAGCTTCATTGCTTCTTCTGTTATCTTTACTGGATTAAACGGATCTATCATTACTGCTAATTCTCCTGTTTCTTTTTTGCCGACACTACGTTCAATCGCTCCTGGATGTGGTCCGTGTGGAATCCCTCCTGGATGAAGTGTAATTTGTCCTTTTTCAATATTATTTCGGCTCATAAAATCGCCATCCACATAATATAAAATTTCTTCTGAATCTATATTGCTATGATGATAAGGCGCTGGAATTGCATTGGGATGATAATCGTACATTCTAGGAACAAAACTACACACTACAAATCCTGCTGCCTCCCATTGTTGGTGTATTGGAGGTGGTAAATGGATTCGTCCTGTAATAGGTTCAAAGTCGTGAATGGAGAAGGCATACGGATAATGAAATCCGTCCCAACCCACTACATCAAAAGGATGGTTTTCATGAGTATATTCCCACATTGTTCCTTGTTTTTTTGAAAGGACTTTAAATTTTCCTTTTTCATCGTGAGTTTTTAAATCTTTTGGTAATCTAAAATCACGTTCGCAAAATGGTGAATGTTCTAAAAACTGACCGAAATTGTTTCGATAGCGATTCGGACTTACAATCGGGCTGAAAGATTCGATATAAAGAATTCTGTTTTCTTCGGTATCAAAATCTATTTGATATGTTGTACCTCTTGGAATTATAAGGTAATCTCCGTATTTAAAATCGAGATTTCCGTACATAGTTCTTAGTGTTCCGCTTCCTATATGAATAAAAAGCATTTCGTCTGCATCAGAATTTCTGTAGAAATAATCTTTTGAAAACGACTTAGGAGCTGCTAGACCAATGTGTAAATCGTTATTTGCAAATAGTGTTTTTCGGCTATCTAAATAGTCTTCTTCTGGTGGTAATGAAAACCCTTTAAAACTTAAAGCTTTCATGTTTTTATCGACCGCAATTTTTGGTGCAACTGAGCCTAAATTTTTAATTTCTGAAACTACCGTTGGCGGATATAAATGATAAATTAATGATGACATTCCCGCAAAACCAGCAGTTCCGAATAATTCTTCTTGGTATAAAGATCCATCTGGTTTTTTAAAAGTGGTATGTCTTTTAGGTGGTATTTTACCGAGTGTATGATAACGTGGCATAATTTTTTTTGTTAAATGATTAAACTTTTCTGTTTCAATAAATATTGAAAATGGTGGCAAAAATTATGAAGTGCTTATTCTGGGTTTCTTTTGTTTAGAAACTTAATATCGAGTAGTGTGTATTTCCAACGAATGGATGTCATGTTACAAATATCGTAAAATTTTGTTGGTTATTGTTTAAGGAAATGCTAAAAAGGAAACCCAACACTAAAATACCAAGAACCTTCACCTCGTTCTGGAGAATAGGCATATTTTGCTTCAATTGGGCCTAAAATGGTTTCCCAACCGCAACCAATGGTGTATCCTGTATAATCTATACCGTCTATCCAGCCTTTGTTATCAAATAAATTATCGCCAACATTGGCAATATTTGCAGCGATATTAATATGACTCTTTTTAAATAATTTATAATCTAATGTTAGTGTTGCTTTTAAAAATGTATTTCCTCTAAAACTTAAATCTTCATAACCGTAAAGTGAAACTAAATTACTGGATTCTTTATAACCATAACCACCAACAAAAAAGTCGAAAGAAGTGGTTTCGTCTCCTCCAAATTTTACACCACCCTCAGCTTCAATTAATCCAGAAAGTTTCTTAAACAAGGTTTGAGCAAAACCTAATTTTGCTCTTCCTAAAGAAAACTCATTAAAATTTTTATTAGTACCGTTAGCAAAAAGATAAAAATTAAAATTTCCTTTAAAATAAAACCCTTTTGTAGGGTAAAACTTATTATCAAAAGTGTCAAAAATTATATAACCAAAGGCACTAAAATAATTGGTATCCTCAAAAACAGTTCTTGGATTTTCATTTTGGTCTATACCAATGGTTTTTGATTGGTAATGTTTCCATTTTTGTTCGGCACCAATTCCGAGTAAAAAAATACGTTTAAAAAAAGTTTGAGCATAAATTTTACTTGTTAGTTCTCCATATTCAAAATTTAGATTATTAAGTTCTGTATTGTCAGGATCAATCCCCTCAGGAAGTACAAAGTCTAAAGTAACATTCTGGTTAAATTTGTTGTAATTGGAATGAGCACCCAAACTCCAATAGTATCCTTTATCTATAAAATAGTTGAAATTATATCGAAGATTATCACCTACAATAAAATCGAAAGAAAAAATATCATTATTAGTTAATAATCGCTTTCTTGTTAAGTTTACCAAAATGGCTGTTTTATACAGATCGTCGTAATGAGCACCTAATCTTAACGAAATTTTACTATCGCTTTCCATAATATCAAAAACCACTTTTACACCTCCTAAATTATCGTTATAAAACCGATAATTAATTTCCTGAAAGTTATTTGTAGAAGATAAATTATTAACTCCTTCACTAAATTCATTAAAGGATATTTTTGTAGGCAAACGCAATTTTAATTTTCCTAAAATATAGGAACGAGTATAATTTTTGTTCCCGTTAATTTCAATATTAGTAATGTAAAGTGAATCGTTTATTGAAAAATTAATGGGTTTCTTTTTTACTTTTTTTTGTTGAGACGACAAAGCTTTTAATTCTTTTAAAAACTTTGTTGCTTCTTTTTCACCATTTTCAATAATATCGAGCTTATCATTAAAGGAAACCACCGAAAAATTTGTTATATCGGGATGTATGTAAATATCGGTTTTTTTTCGTTTATCAACCATATCTTCTATGGTATTGTAATTACCCACTTGATTTAAAATAGCAATTGCCGTTTTTAAATGATCTCTGGTTTTTAGTGAATCTTGTACATCTATTCCAATAATTATATCGGCTCCCATCGCTCTTACGGCTTCCACGGGATAATTATTGGTTACTCCTCCATCTACATACAAAGAATCGCCTAATTTTACCGGTGCAAATAGAGTTGGTAAAGCACCACTTGCGGTTACTACCCTAGGTAAATATCCTTTATTTAAAATGGTTTCTTTACCTGTTTCAATATTGGTTGCTATACAGAAAAAAGGAATGGGAAGCTCATTAAAATCTTCTACATCGTTAACATGAGAAGTTAATTTTGAAAATAAATTATAAACGTTTTGTCCTTTTGAAATAGAGGAAGGAAATGTCATTTTAAAATCATCAAAAGGAAGTGTTATTGCATATTTTTCAGCTTCGTCTTTTTCAAAAAATGTTTTAGCTCTTCTAGGTAGTTCATCTTGTATTAATTTTACAAAATCGGTTGCTTTAAAAATTGAATCAATCTGAACGGCAGAATACCCCGCTGCATACAAAGCTCCAACAAATGCTCCTGTACTGGTTCCGCCAATATAATCTATTCGTACTCCAGCTTCTTCAATTATTTTTAAAGCTCCAACATGAGCAAAACCTTTAGCACCTCCGCCACTTAAAACCAAACCTACTTTAATATCTTCTGGGTTTTTGTCTTGGGAAAACGAAGAATAACTAACAAACATTAAGGTAAAAAGAATGAGATTCCGCAATCCCGAAACTTCGGGACGGAATGACTTCCTTACTTTACTTTGTGTTTGTATGTATTTCACTTTTAGTATTTATTTAAAATGTTCTATTATTTTTTTTGCTCTGCTGGGCCCGACAACTTTAGCAATTTCATCGAAACTTGCTTTTTTAATTCGTTGGGTACTTTTAAATTGTTTTAACAATTCGACAACCGTTTTTTCTCCAATTCCTACAATGGTTTCCAATGTTGTATTTAACGCTTCTTTGCTTCTTTTATTTCGGTGAAATGTTATTCCAAATCGGTGGGCTTCATTACGTAATTGCTGAATAATCTTTAAAGTTTCCGACTTTTTATCTAAATATAACGGAATTGGATCGTCGGGATAAAACAATTCTTCCAAACGTTTTGCAATTCCGATGATGGCAATTTTACTGCGTAAATTTAATTTGTCTAAACTTTTTAAAGCCGATGACAATTGTCCCTTTCCTCCATCTATGATGATTAATTGTGGTAAGGGTTGCTTTTCATCAAGCAATCTTTTGTAACGACGATAAACCACTTCTTCCATCGATGCAAAATCGTCGGGTCCTTCCACTGTTTTAATATTGAATTTCCGATAGTCTTTTTTGCTGGGTTTTCCGTTTTTAAAAACCACGCAAGCTGCTACGGGATTTGTTCCTTGAATATTACTATTATCGAAACATTCTATATGTCGTGGTTCTTCCGAAAGTCGTAAATCTTTCTTCATCTGCGCCATAATCCTGTTCTCATGTCGGTTTGGATCGGTAATCCTTACTTGTTTAAAGCGTTCTATTCGGTAATATTTTGCATTTCGAATGGATAAATCTAAAATGTGTTTTTTATCGCCAACCTTCGGAATATAAATTTTTAAATTCTCTCCCACATTGACTTTAAAAGGAACATAAATCTCCTTGCATTGCGAATTAAATCGTTGCCGTAATTCGATAATTGCTAATTGTAATATTTCTTCGTCGGTTTCTTCCAACTTCTTTTTAATTTCCAAGGTATGAGAACGAATAATCGAACCATAAGAAATTTGAAGGTAATTTACATAACCATAACCTTCATCTGAAACAATCGAAAAAACATCCACGTTATTAATTTTCGGATTTACTATCGTAGATTTGGATTGATAGTTCATCAACACATCAATCTTTTCCTTTATTTTCTGTGCATCTTCAAAGTGTAAATTCTCAGCAAAATCCTTCATCTGAAGCTTAAAAGCCGATAATGATTCTTTAAAATTTCCTTTTAAAATATTTCTAATGGCGACGATGCTTTGGTTGTAATCTTCTTCAGATTGATGATTTTCACAAGCCCCTAAACAGTTTCCGAGATGGTATTCTAAACAGACTTTATATTTTTTAGCTTTGATGTTTTTTAAAGATAAATCGTAGTTGCAATTTCTTAATGGATAGAGTCCGTTAATCAATTCTAGCAGTGTATGAACGGTCTTCATCGAAGTATAAGGGCCAAAATACTCAGAACCGTCTTTAATCATTCTTCGGGTAGAAAAAACTCTAGGGAATCGTTCTTTTTTAATGCAAATCCACGGATAGGTTTTATCGTCTTTCAGCATGATATTATACCGTGGTTGGTACTTTTTTATCAAGTTGTTTTCTAACAAAAGTGCATCAGTTTCAGTATCGACTACAATATGCTTAATCGTGACAATTTTTTTGACTAGCACGCGTGTTTTTCCTAAATCGTGTTGTTTGGTAAA
>JALWUJ010000128.1 GCA_027080135.1 Flavobacteriaceae bacterium
TTTAATCCTTATAAAATTCGATTTTATTCCAAAAGAAATTCCCCGTCTTTTAGGTTTATTAATCTATTAAATTTCTGAAGTTATGAAACGTATTACTAAAATCTTATTTGGAACCCTTCTTTTTGGAACATTAGTTCTGTTTATAAATGCCGTCCAGGAAGCACCTTCAGATGCAATTGTAGAACGAAAAATGATTAACGATTACAATGTATATGCTCTTCCATTACCTGAAAAAATGGATTTTGCGGGAGAACCTGTTCCATTAGATGATCCAGATATTCGAGAACGGATGGATCGTGAATTATTAGTAAATACTTACTGGCAATCTAATGGATTATTATTGTTTAAACGTGCTCATAAATATTTTCCTATTATTGAACCATTACTTAAAAAATATGGAATCCCAGACGATTTTAAGTATTTGGTTGTTGCTGAAAGTGGTTTAATGAATAATAAATCACCAGCGGGAGCAGCGGGTTTTTGGCATTTTATGAAGGGAACAGGAAAGGAGTTTGGTTTAGAAATAAATTCTTATGTAGATGAGCGTTATAACCTAGAACTTGCAACGAAAGTAGCAGCAGAATATTTAAAAAAATCAAAAAAACGTTTTGGAAGCTGGACATTGGCAGCTGCAGCTTATAATGCTGGAAATGGTGGAATAAGCAAACAACAAACCAGACAACAATCTTCAAATAATTATTACGATTTATTGTTAAATACTGAAACAAGTCGATATGTTTTTAGAATTTTAGCTTTTAAAGAGATTCTTTCCAATCCAAAAAAATACGGCTTCAATTTCAGAGAAAGCGATTTATATGAAGCTATACCAACACACAAAATAAAGGTAGATACAGCGGTTACCGATTTTGCTACTTTTGCAAAAAGTCAAGGTATAAACTATAAAATTTTAAAAATTCATAATCCTTGGTTGCGTGAAAATTATTTAAAAAATGCTTCAGGGAAAGAGTATTATATTGAAATTCCTGAGAAAGGATATTATAAAAATTATTAATGAAAATGTCTTTTACAATTATAGTTTCCCTATTAATTATTGGGGTTTTAGGTGGAATACTAAGTGGTCTTATGGGAGTAGGAGGCGGAGTAATAATGATTCCATTATTGGTGTTTATTTTAGGATTTTCACAACATGAAGCACAAGGAACTAGTCTTGCTGTTTTGGCCATCCCAGTAACTTTTATTGCCGCATATAATTATTACTCTGAAGGATATATTAATTGGAAATTCGCCTTAATTATTTCTATAGGATTTGTAGTGGGTGGTTTTTTTGGGTCAAAATTAGCCATATCTATTAATCAAAATATGCTTAAAAAAATATTTGGAGTAATTCTTTTAATAGCAGCAATAAAAATGTTTCTAGGAAAGTAAATCTTTAATTTTCAATAGTTAATTCAGAATTGTTTATGTTCATGTTTTTCAACAAAGAAATTCCATTTAAAAATGATTTATAATTCAATTCAAAAGAGATATTAAATTCTTCATTGTAATGGTGAAGTACACCACGTCTAACATCAACAATCATTTTATCATTGTTTATAAAAAAAGAAGTGGGAAAACCTAAACTGTGTTTCATAGTTTCAACAATATGGTCGTTGGTGTTCTCTTTTTCATCTACATAGACTATAGAAATGTATTTATTATAATCTTTAGATGCTTTTTTTACTTTATTTTTTGAATCCCAAAACAAAACAATAAAATCAATTTCTTTATGATATTTTTTAGCAATTTCATTTAATGCTGGAATCTCACCAGAACCTGGGGTACACCAAGATGCATAAGTCATTAAAAAAATAGGTTTATCAAAATCATATAATTCAATTTTTCTTCCAGAAAGTTTTCTTACCTTAAAATTGTCCAAATAACTTCCGTTAACTACATTGTTTATAAGAGAATCAAACAGAAAATTTGCTTTTTCTAAGTCGTTTTCTAAATAAGCTTTCTGAGACTTTTTTCTATATGATTTAATGTTTTCTCCAATCATTTTAGAAAAAGAATTCTTTGGCTCTAAATCTTGACTTAGTGCTGAGAAGGAAACTAATAAAATTAAATAAAGTAGTTTTTTACCCATACGCAAAACTTAATGCTCTGGGTGCAAAGTTAATACATGAAAATTAAATGGCTAAATATTTTCGATAAAGTGTAGGAAAATTCTTAATTGTTGTTATGATGTAATTATAAAATTATTAAAAACGACGTCCATTTCCTCGACTTGCTGCCCTGCCAAACTGTTGTCTTGGTTGCCCAGCTTTTTTCATTTGGTCTTTCATCATTTTAATTTGGTCTGTCAACATATTGTGTTTATCTAATTTTTTGGCTTCGGTTAAAAGAGTTTGAGCTTCCCTTTTTCGGTTTTTGGACATCGCAATTCCTGCAAGGTTTAGTTTTGTCATTGCCATATCGGTATCCATTGATAAACCTAGGCTAACGGCTTTTTTGAAGTATTTTTCAGCTTCATTCATATTGGTTTGCGAAACCATTAACCCATTAAGGTAATTATAATACCCTTGTTGTTTTTTAACTAAAGAACCTTCAGGATTTTTAATTTTATCCAACCATTTTTTTGCACTAGGAAAATTTTCTTTTCTTAATTGAAGAAACGCTAATAGAATAATTTCATTTTTAAAATAAAGAAAAACAAACATCGAAGAAAGTAAAAGGTACATAATTCCATTTCCTATATTTCCTTCTATAAATTGCCAAATGGCTACTGCTACAACTAAAACAGTTAAAACTAATTTTATATTTTTATTGAACATGGTCTTTTTTTTTATGGGTGCCAAAGGTATAAAAAACTATTCAAAATATTTTAATATTTTGATTTGCGTAAGTAAAAATTGGTTGTATATTTGCACTCGGTTTTGAAGAATACATAATCAAAACAAATAAAGCATTACTATTCAGTTTTTAAAGATATATTACAATGAGTAAAAGAACATTTCAGCCTTCAAAAAGAAAAAGAAGAAACAAGCACGGATTTAGAGAGCGTATGGCTTCTGTAAGTGGAAGAAAAGTGCTAGCTGCACGTAGAGCAAAAGGCAGAAAGAAAATTTCTGTTTCATCTGAAACTCGTCATAAAAAATAATGTTGATAAATACATATATAAAGGTGTTGTTCTTGTAGCAACACCTTTTTTTTATACCCCAATCTGTCGTAATTTTGAACCTACTGAATAAAGTTTTACTATGCCAAAAAATAACAACCTTTCTTCAATCCTTATTATCGGCTCAGGACCTATTGTAATTGGTCAAGCCTGCGAATTTGATTATTCCGGATCTCAAGCTTTACGTTCACTTAGAGAGGATGGAATTGAAACTGTTTTAATCAATTCGAATCCTGCAACTATTATGACTGACCCTTCGATGGCGGATTATATTTATTTGCTTCCCTTAACAACTAAGTCCATTGTTAAAATATTAAGAGAACATCCAAATATCGATGCTGTTTTACCAACGATGGGAGGACAAACTGCTTTAAACCTATGTATCGAAGCAGAAGATAAAGGAATTTGGAAAGATTTTGGAGTAGAAATAATTGGCGTTGATATTAAAGCAATTAATATTACCGAAGACCGCGATCAGTTTAAAGATTTAATGGTAAAAATTGGAGTTCCGGTAGCTCCAGCAAAAATTGCTAACTCTTATTTAACAGGAAAAGAAATTGCACAAGAATTTGGTTTTCCACTGGTAATTCGTCCTTCTTTTACTCTAGGTGGTTCGGGAGCTGCATTTGTTCATACCGAAGAGGAATTTGAAAAATTATTAACTCGTGGTTTGGAAGCTTCTCCCATTCACGAAGTCTTAATAGATAAAGCGTTACTAGGTTGGAAAGAATACGAGCTAGAATTATTGCGCGATAAAAACGATAACGTAGTTATTATCTGTACCATTGAGAATATGGATCCAATGGGAATTCATACGGGAGATTCTATAACAGTTGCACCTGCGATGACATTAAGCGATACTTGCTATCAACGTATGCGAGATTTAGCCATAAAAATGATGAGAAGTATTGGTGATTTTGCAGGTGGTTGTAATGTTCAATTTGCCGTAAGTCCAGATGAAAAAGAAGATATAATCGCTATTGAAATTAATCCGCGTGTTTCTCGTTCTTCAGCATTGGCTTCAAAAGCAACAGGTTATCCTATTGCGAAAATTGCATCAAAATTAGCCATTGGTTATAATTTAGATGAATTAGAGAATCAAATTACAAAAACTACTTCGGCTTTATTCGAGCCAACTTTGGATTATGTAATTGTAAAAATACCTCGTTGGAATTTCGATAAATTTGAAGGTTCCGATCGTACTTTAGGACTTCAAATGAAATCTGTAGGAGAGGTAATGGGAATTGGACGATCCTTCCAAGAAGCCTTGCACAAAGCAACACAATCTCTTGAAATTAAACGAAATGGAATTGGAGCTGATGGAAAAGGATATAAAAATTACGAGCAAATTATCGAAAAACTAACCCATGCAAGTTGGGATCGAGTGTTTGTAATTTACGATGCCATTCAGATGGGAATTCCTTTGAGTAGAATTCACGAAATCACAAAAATTGACATGTGGTTCTTGAAGCAGTATGAAGAACTGCATTTCCTTCAGAAAGAAATAACCAATTATACCATCGACACTTTACCAAGAGATTTACTTTTAGAAGCCAAACAAAAAGGCTATGGAGATCGCCAGATTGCACATATGTTGGGTTGTGTAGAAAGTAAAGTGTATAAAAAAAGGGAAGAATTAAAAATAAAACGTGTTTTTAAATTGGTAGATACTTGTGCTGCGGAATTTAAAGCAGAAACACCTTATTATTATTCCACCTTCGAAAATGAAATGGAAACCGCCAACGGAACCTATGTTTCAGTAAACGATAGTGTGGTAACCGATAAAAAGAAAGTAATCGTTTTAGGCTCAGGTCCCAATCGAATTGGACAAGGAATCGAGTTTGATTATTGCTGTGTTCACGGGGTTTTAGCTGCGGCTGAAATGGGCTACGAAACCATCATGATTAACTGTAATCCCGAAACTGTCTCTACCGATTTTGACGTGGCAGATAAGTTATATTTCGAACCTGTTTTTTGGGAACATATTTACGATATCATTCAACATGAAAAACCCGAGGGAGTGATTGTCCAATTAGGAGGACAGACGGCTTTAAAGTTAGCTGAAAAATTAGAACGCTACGGAATTAAAATTTTAGGAACCAGTTATAAAGCATTAGACTTAGCGGAAGATCGTGGAAGTTTTTCTACAATTCTGAAAAATATAAACATTCCATACCCAAAATTTGGTGTGGCAGAAACCGCTGAAGAAGCCTTAGCTTTAGCAGACGAATTGGATTTTCCATTATTAATTAGACCTTCCTACGTTCTTGGAGGACAGGGAATGAAAATTGTAATTAATAAAAAGGAATTGGAAGAACATGTGGTAGATATTCTTCGGAAAATGCCTGATAATAAATTGCTGTTAGATCACTATTTAGATGGTGCAATTGAAGCAGAAGCAGATGCTATTTGTGATGGAGAGAATGTTTACATTATTGGAATAATGGAACATATTGAACCTTGTGGAGTTCATTCGGGAGATTCTAATGCCACTTTACCTCCTTTTAATTTAGGTGAATTTGTAATGCAACAAATAAAAGATCATACCAAGAATATTGCTTTGGCACTAAATACGGTTGGTCTAATTAATATTCAGTTTGCTATTAAAAATGATACCGTTTATATTATTGAAGCCAATCCAAGAGCTTCACGTACCGTTCCTTTTATATCGAAAGCTTACGGCGAACCTTACGTAAATTATGCTACCAAAGTAATGTTGGGTCATAATAAGGTAACGGACTTTGATTTTAATCCTACCTTAAAAGGGTTTGCGATCAAGCAGCCCGTTTTCAGTTTCAACAAATTCCCGAATGTAAATAAACAATTAGGCCCCGAAATGAAGAGTACAGGAGAAAGTATTTTGTTTATCGATAGTTTAAAAGACGATGAATTCTACAATTTATACTCTCGTAGAAAAATGTATTTGAGTAAGTAAGATTGCAGTCATTAGATGACTCAAAGTCATCTAATGACTTCTTAAATTTATCATAAAAAGTAGGGTGTTTCGTGATTTTTTTGTTTTTTTATAAAGCAACAACTTATCACAGATGAAAATAAAACTACTCTATTACATTTTAGTTATTACATCAATTTTGTCAATATCAAGCTGCTCACAAAGCACTTACGACGATATTGAAGAGCAAACCGATCCCATTCCGGAAATTGTAACTTATCAAGATGTAAAACCAATTATAGACAATGTATGTTTAGTATGCCATAGCAATCCGCCTCAAAACGGAGCACCAATGCCTTTGGTTTCTTACGAAAATGTAAAGGAAGCCGTTCAGAATAGAAATTTAATCAATAAGATTAGTTTAAACGAAGGGGATAATGGTTTAATGCCATTGGGAGGGCCAAGATTGCCACAATCCTCTATCAATTTAATTGTGAAATGGAATACAGACGGACTTTTAGAAAACTAACCACTATGAAAAAAATTACATTTTTATTAATGATATTTCCATTGTTTGTCTTTTCACAGACAGATGAAAACGAAAAAGTTAAAAACGAAAAAATACCAGTTTATGGAGTATTTAATTCGCTAAAGGTTGTGAATTTTGAAAGTACTAAATTAGCCTATCAAGGAGATTTGTATTTAGTTATTTCTCACCGTTTTGGTTCGGTAAAAAATGGAATTGACGACTTTTTTGGTTTGGATAATTCGGTAACACAATTCAAATTTATTTATGGGCTTAAAGATTGGTTAAATGTTGGAATATCTAGAACTTCCAATCAAAAAAAATACGGACTTCAAGTAAAGTATCGTTTAAAGCAACAAGAAAAAAACGGTTTTCCAGTAACCATTGCGGGTTATCATTTAATGACAATGAACTCATCTTTAGACGATAATATTTACCCAAATTTAGATTTTCAAGATAGAATGACCTATACTTCGCAGTTTATTTTTTCAAGAAAATTTAACAAAAGAATTTCTGCAATAATTTCGCCAACTTACATACATGAAAATTTGGCAACACGTAGTTTTGTGGAGCAAGAAGATGGAACTACTAAAACTTATGACGAAGAAAACGACCAATTTGCAGTAGGCTTAGGAGGTCGTTATAAAATATCTGATGTGGTGAGTATTACGATGGATTACGGAATACATTTGAATAGAAACAGTAATTCCGTTTATAGAAATCCACTTTCTATAGGAACAGATATTGAACTGGGAGATCATGTTTTTCAAGTACATTTTTCCAATGCACAAGCTATGGTGGAAGAAGGATTTATTACGCAAGCCCAAGGAAATTGGGGAGATGGAGATTTCTTTTTTGGTTTTAATTTAATTCGGATATTTTAGAGCTTATTTGTTGGAATGTGGAGATGTTTCTAATTTAACATCGGTAATAAAATATTTGGTATCACCCCAAAACGCAAAAGAAGCATAACGTTCTACATAGTTAAGTTTTACGTATTTACCTTGGTATTCTTTTAATTTTTCTATAATTTTTTTGTCCTTGTCTAAAATAGAAAAAGAAAATATTTGAGCACCACTAATTCCTTGGCTAATTTCACCTTCCCAAGTTTTAAATAAAACTCCTTTATGTGTGATTTTGATTAATTCGCCAGAGCGAGTTCCTTCACTATAAGGAACAAAGTAAATAAAGGCAAACCAAGCAATAGCTAATATTATTATAGCTGCTAATATTTTAAAGAGTGTTTTTTTCATTTTATGATAATTTAAATACTAAGTTACAAATTAATCTTCTTCAGCTCTTTTTAAAATTGCTTCAGGTAAAGATTTTTTAGTTTTTACTCCGAGTTTTTTTATTTTTTCAACACTTCCTACCAAATTTCCTCTTCCGGTAGAAAGCTTATTCATTGCAGCTGCATAATCCGTTTTTGCAGCTTCTAATTTTTTTCCAACTCCCATTAAATCCGAAATCAAACCTTCAAATTTATCGTATAAAGCACCAGCTTGCCGAGCAATTTCCATTACATTTCTTTTTTGATCCTCCTGTTTCCAAATAGAGGAAACCGTACTCAAGGTTGCCAAAAGGGTAGAGGTAGAAACCAATACTACGTTTTTATCAAAAGCTTCTAAATAAAGATTGTTGTTTTCGTTTAAAGCTAAAAGTAAAGCGGCTTCAATAGGTACAAACATCAACACATAATCGGGAGTGTTTATTCCGTAGAGGTCGGTGTAGCGTTTTTCACTTAACTCTTTAATGTGTTTTCGAATACTAGTAACATGCTTTTTTAAATTTGTTTCTTTTAATTCTTCATCTTCTGTGGAATAATACCCTTCATAAGCAGTTAATGAAACTTTAGAATCGACGATTAAATGTTTGTTATCTGGAAGGTTGATAATACAATCTGGTTTTTTTAAATTTCCATCCTCATCTCTGTAACCGCCTTGGGTTGTATAATGAATTCCGTTAGATAATCCCGCTTTTTCTAAGATGATTTCTAGTTGAACTTCGCCCCAATCTCCCTGTGCTTTGCTATCTCCTTTTAAGGCATTGGCAAGGTTGATGGCTTCCTTGCTCATTTCTTGATTTAAGTCTTTTAAATCTTCTAATTGCTGCTTTAAAGCGGAATGCATTTTCACGCTATCGGTCTGTGAATCGGAAACTTTTTTCTCAAAAGATTCAATTTTTTTTTGAAGTGGATTTAGTAATAAATCTAAATTCTCTTTATTCTGACGAGTGAATTTTTGAGATTTTTCATCTAAAATTTTATTGGCAAGATTTTCAAATTCTTTTGTGAATTTTTCTTGAAGATTTTCTATTTCTGCTTTTTGTTCGATGAGTTTTTGATTCAAGTTTTCTTGCTCTGTTTCTTTTTTAGAAAGTTGTATAAGGATTTGTTCTTTTTGAGTTCTAACACTTTCTAGTTCCGATTCAACTTCTTTATTTTGAATAGTTAATCGATTTATCTCTTGCTTAAGGTTTGTTAAATCTGCTTCGGTTTTTGCAGTTTCAGATTTCTGTTTTAATCGTGCAAAATAATTACCTAAAAAAGCTCCAATAACAGTAAAAAGTGTAGCTACAATTAAGATGATAAGTGTTTCGGTCATAGATTTATTTTAAAGCATAAAGTTACTGTTTTAATTTTTAAAAATCTCAAAAAAAAAATCCCTTCCAATAAATAAATATTGAAAGGGAAAGGATACTTTACAATTACTAGCTAAAATATTTACAACAAATTACTCTTTAATTATTTGCTTGGTAATTGAACCGTATTGGGAAGTTATTCTAACCATATACACAGCACCTGCCAAATCGCTCATATTCAATTGAAAGGTTGATTGGTTGTCTATTTTATTTTCTGAAATGATTCTTCCTTGAAGGTCGTATAAAGTAACATTGGTAATATTTGCTTGAGACGAAACGATATTTAAAATGTTTACCGTTGGATTAGGATACATTGAAATAGCTTCTAAACTAGCTTCGGTATTTCCTAACTGCTCTTCAGAAAGCACAATGACAAAACGGTCTTTTTGATTGCCTTCGTTGGAGGTAAATGTATAGTCAGATTCGTTAAGATTGGTTACGGTATTTAATAAATGATCTTCTAAATAAACGGTAGCTTCTAAAAGGTTTTCACCTTCGATATTTCCTAAAGAAATTGTATAAGTTTGTTCTTCTTCAACCATTGTTCTAAAACCTAAAGGAATAATTTGATCGGTATTAAAAGTGGGACGTCCTTGTATTGCCAATTCCTTTTCTTCTAGAACTGAATAGATAGAAATAGGAGTTGCCAAACGGTTAGAATCGTACATCGGGTCAAACCCTTGCGTAGCAGCACTCGTAAAAGCAACTACTGTCGAACTTTTTAAGCTATATGTTTCGTTTGAAAGATTTAAATACAGTCGTTCGATTTCAGAACTACGATATCCCGTATTATTTCCTGTAACCCGAAGTGCATTGTTAAATATTACGGTTGCTTGAGCATTGGCTTTAATAGCAAATCCTTGTCCTGAAGCAATGTATTGGGTAGGTGCAGCACCACCGTTGGGAGCAGCAATACCAGCACCTAAATTCCGAATAGAAATATCACCCATATTCCAGTTTTCTGCACGATAACCCGGATAACTACTACTTGGAGCCGTTAAATGTTCCCAGAAATAAAGCTCGTCGATTACCGAGTTGTTAGTGATTAACATATCAGCATCGATAGCCGAAGCATACGGATTACTTAAAATGTTTGGACTGTTACTTTTGTTTTCAGCAGCATCGCCATTCCCCAAATCATTATAAATAGTATTATAACTAAATACTCCATTATTTAATGTTCCTTCGTTGTAGTTTAAATCATAAGAACCATCAATAACACTAGCAGTTGTTGGACCCACCAAATATCCTTCAGCAGGATTTATTAAAGTAGTTGGATTTCCACTTGAAATAAACAACCAATTGTCCCCTTCGGTATCTGCAAAATGTTCAGCTCCTAGATTAACAGCGGTAACGGTTGGATCTAAATTAAACAAATTGGTATCGTGAAACATCACCACATTATTATCTATAAAAGCACCACCTCTTGTGGTACCACTCATTGGGCTTCCGAGGATGCTAAATGAATTTCCGGTAGCAACGGGTGTTGTTTTCATTACTGAAATGCTTCCGTAGTTAAATGCATTTGCAAGATCTTCTACTTGCACAAAAGACCCTTCGTGAGCAACTATAAGGTTTCCGTTAACGGTAATATCGTTTTCAACTTTTGCATAATCACCTCCAGAAATAGTTAGCGTTATTCCGGGGTTAATTATAATTTCACAAGCGTCAATACTAGCACCAACGATGGCAGTATCATAATCTGAAGCAATAATAACTTGTGTGCTACTAGTAGGAGCGGAGGGACTCCAACCTGAATTGGTATAGGTTACTGTTTCCGAACAAATAGTATATTCTCCTTGCTGAAATCCTTGATTAAAAATTAAGGTTCCATCGGTGAGTGAAGTGGTAATTACTTCGCCTACCGTAAAACTCATGGTCATAGTAGAACCGTCTGTTAGGGTTGAACCCGTTGCTCCAATTACTTGACGCTCTATGGATTGTGCAAAAGAAATCGTTGTTGTTGAAATTGCAAAAAAGAGAATTAATATTATTTTTTTCATTTCAATTATTTTATTACTGTTATATAATAGGTCATACTTGCTGGGTCTTTACTACTGTTAGATTCATTGTAAAAACGAACACGCACAACTCCATTAGATTGAACCCTTGCCTGTCCTATAAAAACTTGATTTGGCAAATCGGCACTTGGCGAAATCATTACAGAAGAACCTGTCTCAGCACCAGGTACAGAAAAATCGACATTTAATGTACCGTCACTAGAAATACTACCAACATTATTGGTGACATCTACTTTAATTATATTACTTATTGCAGTACCATTATTCCCTACTTTGATACTAGAAGTTGTTTCTAATGTACCATTTATCCTTACCAAGTTATTATCAAACTCACCATAAATTAGATCACCTGTTGGATTACTAATTCTTAGTTGATCCGAATTTGTATTAGCACTAGCTGATGCTCCCGCTTGAGTTCCAAGAAATACGTTTCTATCACCATTATTATTAAAGCCTGCTTGATAGCCAATCATCACATTATTACTTCCATTAGAAACAGAATTTCCAACATCTTTTCCTATTAAAATATTTTCGGCAGAACTATTATCTAAAGTAGTTCCTGTGTTTTCTCCAATACTAATATTCCCATTGTTATTTACTATTTCTAACAATGCAGTATTTCCTGAGTTTTGGCTCATTTTAAAATTTTCAACACCTCCAATATCAAAACGTATTATATCGTCATTGGTTGTTTCTTCTACTTGTATTTTGGTGTTGTTGTCGGCATCGGTAATCGAATTTTGGATGGCTCCTGTATTGGTTTGCCAAGTTAGATTACCGCTACCATCTGTTTGTAAAATTTGGTTGGCTGTACCATCTGTAATAGGAAAAGAAAAAGCATTATTGATGTTTAGGGTACCATTTACACGTAGTAAGTCGTTGTTGAATTCTCCATAAATTAAGGGTGTAGTAGAATTGGTGTTTTCTATATACAGCTTATTACTACCAGACTCATTTTGACCTGACTGATACCCTAAAAACACATTCCCACTTCCATTATTATTTGTGCCGGCTTCACGTCCTATCATCACATTATTATATTTATCATGAAGACTGGATCCTGCTCCAGCACTTGCCCCAATTAGAATGTTGCTTTCTCCTCCTTGATTAAGAAATCCTGCACCACTCCCAATCCCTATGTTAGCATCTCCATTGTTATTTAATAATGCACTAGTTCCTAAAGCAATATTATGATAGGCGATTGTACCATTTTCTCCAGCACTTTTACCAATATATATATTCTCATTGCTTGATAAATCATCATTAGCCCCAGCATTTTCACCAATAAAAACTGAATTACCCGTATTTAGCACTTCCAACCTTCCGCCATCCATTCTAAAATACTCGGTACCTGCCATATCAAAACGAATAATGTCTTCATTAGCCGTTTCTTCTACTTGTATTTTGGTGTTGTTGTCGGCATCTGCAATCGAATTTTGAATGGTTCCCGCATTATTGGTTTGCCAAGAGGCTACTCCATTTGCATCTGAGGTTAATACTTTACCTAAGGCTTGGTTGCCGTCAACCATTTTAATGTTACCCACTACGTGCAGTTTTTCGTCTGGATTGTTGGTGTTAATCCCCACATTTCCAGTATTAGAAATTCGCATTTGTTCACTTAATGTATTGGGGTCATTGGATGGAATACCACCAGAGAAAACCAAACTGGACCGTGTTTCATCACCCGATACCGGTTCTCTAAACAAAGACCACGCATAGGCTGCACCTGAATTTTTAAAGGCAATACCATTTTCTAAAGTGTTGTCGTTGGTTTGTAATGTCAATCTATTTCTTCCAGATCCAAAAACTTCGGTTGTTTCGTTTATTCTAACGGAAGTACTATTGATTATCATTTTTTCAGTACCCGCCACATCAAAACGTATTACATCTTCATTGGCAGTTTCTTCAACTTGAACTTTGGTATTGTTGTCGGCATCGGTGATTTCATCGGTTGCACCTACTGTCGCAGTTTGCCAAGTAAGATTACCAGCACCATCAGTTTGTAAAATTTGGTTGGCTGTACCATCTGTAATTGGAAAAGAAAAGGCATTGTTGATGTTTAGCGTACCGTTTACACGCAATAAATCGTTATCAAACTCTCCGTAAATTAAAGGTGTTGTAGAATTGGAATTTTCGATATATAGTTTGTTGGATCCGGTTTCGTTATACCCTGCATTATACCCCAAATAAACATTTGCATCTCCTAATGAGTTGTTACCAGAAGCAAACCCCAAAGCTACGTTATTATTTCCTGAAGAATTACCGAACAGCGCACCATATCCAATGGCGACATTGTTGTTACCAGATGTATTATCCCCCAAAGCCTGATATCCGTTGGCGGTATTGTTGCTTCCAGTGATATTCAAATTAAGTGCTAAATTCCCTGTTGCGGTATTTTTGTTTCCTGTGGTATTAGTAATAAGTGCTGAAAACCCTGTTGCTGTATTGTCATTTCCTGTGGTATTACTAGAGAGCACTCCTGAACCTGTTGCAGTATTCTTATTTCCTGAGGTATTACTATTAAGTGAAAAAATAC
>JALWUJ010000129.1 GCA_027080135.1 Flavobacteriaceae bacterium
TTTTGTCTTTAAGTATTGCACCAATGATTGTTCTACCATATAATCCACAATTTCTCTTGGTGTATAAAAACTACCGGTTGCTTTTCTGGCACTTTTTTCGGTGTCGGGGTCAATCTCTGCCAATAGATTTTCAAATATGGTTCCGAGCATTTCCGGGTCAATGCTTACTTCGGCATCGTAAATGCTGTTTTCGTCAATGGTAAAGTTGTATTGTTCTAAGGTTTCAAAAAGCTCGATAAACCATTGGTTGGGTATTTTTAAGTTATACGAAATTTGATGAATGCCTTTGCTATTTGTTGGAAAGAAATCGTCTGCTTGCGCTTCAAATAAACCACCGTTTAAAAATGGAATTAATTCGTGGTCTTTTGGTAAAACATAGTCTTTTCTGTCTTCTTGTTTTTTATTTAATACCAGGAAGAATAATTTTTCTAATATGGCGTGATAGTAATTGTGTTGATTGTTATTAACTTCAACTACTTTTTTAGCGGACAACCAACTATCCGGTACTAACGGAATACTATTTTCAGATTTTTTGTTTTTTAAAAACCAACAAAAAATGGTTCTACCAATTAAGCGTACTGCAAATTCTTGGTAAATTTTACGGTTTGTTTCTACAGACGTTGACGGTAATTCTAAGGCAGTATTAAATGCTACATTTTTACTGCCTATTTTTACTTTACCTCCAATTAAACCATAAAATGCCTTAGCAATATCTTGATAGAATTGTTTGTTTAACGGTTCCACGCTAAAGGCTTGAACAATTTCGTCTAATGAATTGAAATTACAACTTCCAACTTGTTTAATAAAAGTTTTGTTTGTTTGTTTTGGTGTTACAAAATAGGTGTACCGTTTAAAATCGGTAAAATCTCTTTTATTTCCAAGATAATTTGCTTTTACAAAACTGAACCTGAAATTGCCTTGATTATCGTAAAACACAAAAAGCGAAGCATCTTTTACTTCGTGTTTTAGAATGGTTTTTGCAATTTCGTATTGGTTTTTCTTTCCGGTACGTTCAGTTAGTGGTTCGTTTGTTTTAGAAGCGATTACAATAAGTTCATCCTTATCAATTTCTGCTTCACCAATTTTTATGATAGACTCGTATTTGTTATAAATATCGTCAGGAAATAAATAGTCTAATTCTTCATTATAAGGTTTAAATTTTTTTCCTTCTAATGCTTTTCTTAAAAAAAGAATAAGATTTTCAACAGAAAAGTGATTTATAAGTTTTTCTAGTCTATTCATTTATGATTATTGTTTATGTTATTTAGAATGTTGGCAAAAAAAATGCTCATTTGGTTTTTATAAGTTTGCCTGTGTGTTGGCAAAAAACCAAATGTGCAATTTGTGCGGTGGCTTTCAATTTGTTATATTGTTTTGTTTCTTCTGCTTAAGCCAAACGCAAGTATATCAGTGATTTCACTTATAAATATTAACTATTATGCATTGTTGTAAAGCTAGCCAAAAAAAAGGAGAAAGTCAAGCATTCATTATAACAATAAAAAAGTTGGTTATTAATATATTACAGATTTCTCCAAATATTTCTTTTTAAATAAAATAAGCATTCGTTTTTTTGTTATAAATCTACGACTAATTTTTACCTATATTTACTTCCACTAAATCAATAAATGATGACAAAGTATATCCTTTCAGTTTTTGTAATGATTTCCCTTTTTTCTTGTAAAACGGAAACTAAAAAAACAACTTCAGAACCAATAATTAAAGAAAAGAAAGAAACTATAGTTCAACATCTTTCCAACCCTACAGAAAATAATAGTTCTTTACCTAGATTGTTCAGTAACGGTAAAGAGATTTATATGTCTTGGGTTGTAAAAAACGATACGGTTTCAACTTTAAAATATGCGGTTTTTAATAATGAAAAATGGTCTCGTCCAGAAGCGATTATTTCGGGAAGTGATTGGTTTGTAAATTGGGCAGATTTTCCGGTAATTGCTGAAAACAACGGAAATATACTCGCAAGTTTACTTCAGAAATCGGCAGAAGGAACTTATACCTACGATGTAAAACTAAACCTGTTTTCTAAAGAAAAAAACCAATGGAAAAACAACTTCCTTTTAAATTTAGACGGAAAACAAAGTGAACACGGTTTTGTATCGATGTTGCCTTATAAAGAGGATTCCTTTTTTGTAACTTGGTTGGACGGAAGAACCCTGGTAGATATGCCAAAAGGGAAGGAGCAGATGACTTTGCGAGGAGCAATTATCACTAAAGACGGCAAAGTAACTCAAGATATTTTACTAGACGACCGTACTTGCGAATGTTGTAACACAGCAGCAACAATGACTGAAAACGGACCTATTGTGGTTTATAGAAATCGTTCGGAAGAGGAGATAAGAGATATCGGAATTGTACGTTTTAAAAACGGAAAATGGACCGAGCCACAAATTGTAGTGGAAGATAATTGGCACATTCCGGGTTGTCCTGTTAATGGACCTGCGATTGATGCTTCGGGTTCGAGTGTTGCTATGGCTTGGTTTACTGCTGCCGATGATAATGCAAGAGTTCAAGTGGTGTTCTCGGAAGACAATGGTGCAACTTTTGGTTTACCCGTTAGAATTGATAACGGAAACGCTATGGGAAGAGTAGATTTAATTATGATAGATGCTAATAATGCGGTAGTAAGTTGGATGGAACCAAGTGGTTTGGATACTGTAATTAGAGTGGTAAAAGTATCTTCGGACGGAACACAAGGAAAACCCTTAACGGTTTCAAAAACACGAAGCGAACGATCTTCAGGATTTCCACAAATGGAAGTTTTGGGTGATAAAATTTATTTATCGTGGACTTCTTTAGAAAAAGAGGAACCAACTATTGAATTTGTTTCGGTATTAAAAAATAAATTATAAATCAACCTGCAAGGTTTCCAAAACCTTGTAGGTTTAGAACCTTCGATACTTCCCGATTTCATCAAAACACTCAGAGTGCGAATAAAAAAAATGAAAAACCTCCTCATCATCGGTCACACTTTTCCAGAGCCAACAACTACAGCGGCAGGAAGTAGGATGATGCAGTTAATATCCCTGTTTCAAGAGCAAGGTTTTAAGATCGTATTTTCAAGTACGGCTTCGGTTTCAGAAAAATCTACAACTCTTTCTAAACTAGCTATTGAAACCAAATTTATTAAGTTGAACAATTCAAGTTTCGACGAGTTTATATCTGAATTAAATCCTTCCATCGTACTATTTGATCGTTTTATTACCGAAGAACAATTTGGATGGCGAGTTGCCGAACAATGCCCAAATGCTTTGCGAATTCTGGATACTGAAGACCTGCATTTTTTACGGAAAGCTAGACAAGAAGCTGTTAAAAAAAATCTTCCAATTGAAAAAGCAAACTTATTTTCTGAAACTGCAAAACGAGAAATAGCCAGTATTTTACGATGTGATTTATCATTAATTATTTCAGAATTTGAAATAGAATTGCTTCAAAACACATTTAAAGTTGATGCTTCCATTTTACACTACCTTCCTTTTTTAGTAGAAGAAATTTCAGAAGAAACTATTCAGAATCTTCCATCATTTGAAGAAAGAAACCATTTTGTAACCATTGGCAATCTCTTGCATCAACCCAATGTAGATTCCGTTTTATTCTTAAAAAAGCATATTTGGTCGGAGATTAGAAAACAACTTCCCAAAGCCCAATTGCATATTTATGGTGCTTATGCTCCTCAGCAAATATTAGAATTACATTCTAAAAAAGAAGGATTTTTAATAAAAGGTTGGGCAGAAAGTGTCTCAAGAGTAATGAGTAATGCGAGAGTTTGTTTGGCTCCATTGCGATTTGGAGCGGGATTAAAAGGTAAACTTTTGGATGCTATGATTTACGGTACACCAAGTATTACTACATCAATTGGAGCAGAAGGTATGAGTGGAAAATTACATCCGCCTGGTTTTGTTTGTGATAAAGTTTCTACTATGGTTGAAGCTTCAGTTAAGTTATTCTCAGGTAAAGAAATTTGGCTTCCATCGCAAAAAAATAGTTTTAAAATTATAGACAAACGCTTCCGAAGAGAATTGTTTTCCGAAGAATTTTCTGCTAGAATTAATTCACTTCAGCAAAATATTTCAATTCATAGAAATCAGAATTTTATTGGACAAATACTTCAACATCAAACACTTCAGTCAACCAAATATTTAAGCAAGTGGATTGAGATGAAGAATGGTGGGTAATTTCTTTTTTTTGTACTTTAGTCCAATGCCAAATTGGTTATACATCTTATTAATCGTGCTTGCTGTTTATTCGGCAATAAGCGTTCTTTTGTATTTTTTACAAGAGCAATTGCTTTTTAAACCTGAAAAATTACCTAAAGATTTTCAGTTTTTATACGAAAACCAACAAACCGAAGAATACAACCTAACCACAAGAGATGGAGCAACGATTAACGGTTTGCATTTTAAAACTGAAAAGCCAAAAGGAGTTGTTTTATACCTAAAAGGAAATAGTAAAAGTATAAAAGGCTGGGGAAAATTTGCCATCGATTTTACCCGAAATGGCTACGATGTGATTATGATTGACTACCGTGGTTTTGGAAAAAGTACAGGAAAAAGAAGTCAGAAAAAAATAAAAAACGACCTGCAGTTTGTTTATAATAAAATAAAGGAAAAAGTAGATGAAAAACACATTATTCTCTACGGAAGAAGCCTTGGCTCTGGATTTGCAACTAAATTGGCATCGGTAAATAATCCTTGTAAATTAATTTTAGAAGCTCCTTATTACAGTCTTACCAAAGTAACAGCAAGGTATGCACCGTTTATGCCTTTTTCAATTATCATGAAATATCCGTTGCCAACTTACAAATGGATAAAATATGTGCAATGTCCCATTCACATTATTCACGGAACAAATGATAAACTAATACCCTTTAAAACAAGTGTAAAACTTTCTAAAATTAAACCTAAAATTACCCGACTTTATACGGTAATTGGTGGCGGACATAAAAATTTGAATAATTTTGAAAGCTACCATAAAATGCTGGATGAAATTTTAAATTCAAAACCCAAAGATCAAGATTTAGAAAACAGCAGTTTTAATGTCATTCATAATTCCAAAAGAAAAAATGCGAAGTAAAAAGAAGTTATTTATCCTCATTTTTGTGCTCTTTAATATTTATGGCTTACTTTGCGGAGCGATGTATTTTTTTCAAGAAAATCTTATTTTTTTACCCACGGTTCTCACAAAAGAACATGTTTACAAAATGAATTTTCCTTTCGAAGAAATTAACTTAAAATCCAATGATGGAGCAGTTCTTAACGGACTTCATTTTAAAGTTGAAAATAATAAAGGAACCATTTTGTATTTCCACGGAAACGCAGGAAACCTTCAATGTTGGGGCGAACTAACCGAGTTTTTTGTAGAAAAAGGTTATTCGGTAATCGTGATGGACTATCGTGGTTACGGAAAAAGTACGGGTAAAAAATCGATGGAAGCCTTGTATAACGATACCGAATTGTGGTATAATTATGCAAAAGAAAATTATCCAGAAAATACTCTTACCGTTTACGGAAGAAGCCTCGGAACAACCTTCGCAACTTACATAGCCTCTAAACATCAGCCTAAAAATTTGATACTTGAATCTCCTTTTTATTCGGTGGAAGAGGTGGCAAAATCTCGTTTTCCGTTTTTACCTATAAAAATGTTGTTGCATTATAAATTTCCGACCTACCAATATATAAACGATGTCCCTTGTCCTATAACTATTTACCACGGAACCGATGACAAGGTGATTGATTTTCAGCAAGGAAAAAATTTGTTTGAAAGTATTAAAAGTACTTCAAAACAACTCATTCAAATCCCAAAAGGAGGTCATAACGATTTGGTAACTTTTAGTGAATTTACCGATACTGTTGATGGGGTTTTGGAGAAAAACTAACTTCTGTTTTTTTCTTGAATTTTACGAACAATATTTGCAGCCATATTTCTTGGAAAAATTCTAGGCAATCTTGCTAATACTTTGTTGAAAGATCCGGGAACTACGACTATTTTTCCTTTATTCATTTGTTGGTAACCATAAGCAGCCACTTCTTTTGGACAACCCATATTAAAACTGATTTTGTTTTCTGAAGTTTTTTCAGAAACCACCTCTTGAAAAGATGTTTTTGTTTGTCCAGGACATAAAACAGTTACGGAAACTCCTGTACCTTTAAGCTCGTTTGCAATTGCTTCAGAAAAAGATAAAATATATGCTTTTGAAGCATAGTAAATCGCCATTAAAGGACCTGGCTGAAAGGCAGCTAAGGACGACATATTTAATATTTTTCCAGAACCTCGTTCAACCATTCCTTTTAATAAAAGTTTGGTTAAATGTGTAGTAGTCATAATATGTAAATTAAGCATTGCTGCTTCACGTTGCCAATCGGTTTCAGCAAATGTACCAAACAATCCAAAACCTGCATTATTAATTAAAACATCAATGGGTGTATCGCCTATTTCTTTAAAAATTTCTTCAGAAATGCCTTGAATACTTAAATCTTTTGTAATGGTTTTAACTTGTGTTGGGTAGTTATTTTCTAAATGATTTTTGGTTTCTTCAAGTTTGTTGGAGTCTATATCGATAAGGATTAAATTATAGGAATCTTTTGCTAAAAGTTCGGCAAATTCATATCCTAAACCTGATGCTCCTCCTGTAACTAATGCGGTTTTAATAAACATTTTGATGGTAATTTTTATTAGTAAATATGGGTTAGGTTTACATTTTGTAATTTACAAAATGTAAATTAACTATTCTTCTAGTTTTGACGAAAGTTCAAACCAACGTTCTTCTTTTGTTTCTAACGATTGCATTATTTCTTGAAGGATTTTAGATTGTTTATCTATTTCTTCGGCATCCCAATTTTCTGTAGCAAACTTAGACTCTAATGCTTCTTTGTCCCGTTCTAATTTTGCAATTTCACGTTCTAGTTTTGCATGTTCCTTTTGCTCATTATAACTAAGCTTTGTTTTATTATCTTGTGATTTCCAATTGTTTTTGTTGGTGGTATTTTCTTCAACGATAACTTTCTTTTCTACCGGCTTACTATCTTCATAAGTTCTGTAATCTGAATAATTTCCAGGAAAATCATCCACCACACAATTACCTTTAAACACAAATAGATGATCTACAATTTTATCCATAAAATAACGGTCGTGAGAGACTACCACTAAACATCCAGGAAAATCTAATAAGAAGTTTTCTAGCACATTTAAAGTTACAATATCCAAATCGTTAGTGGGTTCATCAAGAATTAGAAAGTTTGGGTTTTTTATTAAAACTGTGCATAAATACAGGCGTTTTCGTTCTCCACCACTAAGTTTTTCAACAAAATCGTATTGCTTTTTACGGTCAAATAAAAAACGTTCTAACAATTGTTGAGCAGAAATTTGTCTTCCTTTTTTAAGTGGAATATATTCTCCAAATTCTCTTACTACATCAATTACTTTTTGTCCCTCTTTTATGTTAATTCCGCTTTGAGTATAATATCCAAATTTTACGGTATCGCCAATTACTACTTTTCCAGCATCAGGAAACACACTTCCTGTAATCAAATTTAGAAAGGTAGATTTACCCGTTCCGTTTTTTCCAATAATTCCAACGCGATCTCCTTTCTGAAAATTATAATCAAATTTATCAAGCAACTTCTTGTCATAAAACGATTTGGAAACCGAATGAAGCTCCACAATTTTAGTTCCCAAACGTTCCATATTAAGTTCTAACTGAACTTCGTGATCGTTTCTGCGTTGATGTGCTCTGTTTTTAATTTCTGAAAAATCATCGATCCGAGATTTACTTTTGGTGGTTCTGGCTTTAGGTTGACGACGCATCCAATCCAATTCTTTTTTGTAAAGTTGTTTTGCTTTGGCTGTTTCCGAAATAAAATTTTCGATTCTGGCATCTCTTTTTTCTAAATAATAACTGTAGTTTCCTTTGTAGCTGTAAAGAATGCCTTCGTCCAATTCTACAATTTCGTTACACACACGTTCTAAGAAAAAACGATCGTGTGTTACCATAAAAAGGGTGATGTTTGCTTTTGCGAAAAAATCTTCTAACCATTCAATCATTTCTAAATCTAAATGATTGGTAGGCTCGTCTAAAATTAAAAGCTGCGGTTGTGCCAATAAAGCATTTGCTAAAGCCAATCTTTTTTTCTGACCACCACTCATTGTAGAAACTTTTTGATGTAGATCGTTAAGTTTCAGTTTTGAAAGAATTTGTTTGTAAACTGTTTCAAAATCCCAAGCTTGATGTGCTTCCATAGCATCAAATGCTTTTTGGTAGGTTTCGGAATCTTCGGGATTTAAAAGGGCGTTTTCATAGTCAGCAATAATCTTCAGTATAAAATTATCTGCCGAATTTATGGATTCTTCCACCGTAAAATCAGGATTCAAATTGGGTTCTTGTGAAAGATATGCAATTTTTAAACCCTTCCGTGAAACTACATTTCCAGTATCGGGAGTATCAATTCCTGCAATAATATTTAGAATAGAAGTTTTTCCTGTTCCGTTTTTGGCTACAAATCCTATTTTTTGTCCTTCATTAATTCCGAAGGAGATATTTTTGAATAAAATCCTTTCGCCAAATGATTTTGATATATTTTCTACCGATAAGTAATTCACTTGTATGTTTTTTGCAAATTAAGAGGAAAATGCCCACATAGCACAAAAAATATTTTATTATTACTGAGGTTAAGTTATATTTGCTAAAACAACCCGATTTATGAAATTTACCCACCTTCTGTTTTTCATAATTATAACAGCAAGTTTTACATCTTGTATTTCGACCAAACAACTTACTTATCTTCAAGAAAATGAAGAAAATGTAGATAGTTTAATGGCGGTTAGAAAAGTACAAGAACCTTATCGTTTGCAGATTAACGATTTGTTGTATATTAGAGTAAAAGCCATAGACCAAGATGAAGTGAGTATTTTTAACCCTGTAGATAATACAGATTTAAATGCTTCGGGGGAAGAAAAGCTTTACTATGAAGGGTTTGTGGTAGATTTACACGGAAATATACGAGTGCCAAGTTTTGGCGAAATGCAAGTGTTGGGTTATACTGTTGAAGAGGTTCGAGACAAAATAAAAGAACGCTTACTAAAAGAATTTTTTAAAGAGGAAGCTAATATTTTTGTAACCGTTAAATTGGCAGGAATACGTTACACAATTAATGGAGAAATAAATAAACCAGGTTCAACCATACTTTATAGAGATGAAGTAAGTATTATGGAAGCAATTGCCAATAATGGAGATATAAAAGTAACAGGAAACAGAAAAGATGTAGTGATTATTAGGCAATATCCCTTAGGTCAGAAAGTTCATCATATAGATTTAACAGACATCAATGCTATGAATTCACCTTATTATTACATACAACCCAACGATTTAATATTAATTAACCCCTTACCCCAAAAATCATCTGGATTTGGAATACAAGGCTTAACATCATTTACAACAGTTTTAGCTCTCATTACTGCGGCAACAACAACTGTTTTATTATTTTTAAAATTATAATATGAGTGAAGAATTTGAAATAAGTGATATTCATTCAACCTTTGATTTTAAAGGCTTTATTGTAAAACTAATAAGTTATTGGCCTTTGTTTTTAACTTCTTTAGTCATTGCTTTTGGCATTGCTTATTATGTAAATGTTCGGAAACTTCCCGTTTACAAATTAGACACCATAATCTCTATTAAAGATGATCAAAACCCTTTTTTTACAAGTAATACAAGTCTTACTTTTAATTGGGGTGGAACAACAGATAAAGTAAATACAGCAATAATTGCTTTAAAATCTAGATCTCATAACGAGAAAGTAGTAGATCGACTTCAGTTATATATAAATTATTTTAAAGATGGAAAATACAAACAAGTAGATGCCTACAAACAAACACCTTTTTTTGTTGATATAGATACTTCAAAAAATCAAATTTTAGGAAAACAGTTTCAAATAGTTTTTAAAGATTCAACTACTTTTACACTTTCTACAGTTTTTGAAGAAGATAAAAACTACTCACTTCAAAATTATACAACCAAAAAAAAGGTTTCAAAATATTTTGAATCACAATCTTTTTCGAAAAAATACAAAATAGGAGAAAAAATAAGACTTCCATTTTTTACGGGTACTATACTGCCAAACCCTAATATAGAGGTAACACCTAATAAAATATATTACATAAGTTTTTCAAATTTTGATAGTGTTGTAAAAGGTTTTATGAATATTAATATTAAACCCGAAACCAAGGGAGGTTCTGCATTAAGGCTAAGTCTGATAAATAAAAACAAAACAAAAATTGTAGATTATTTAAATACATCTGTCCACGTTTTAAGTGAAGATATGTTGGAGCGAAAAAATCTTTTTGCAACCAAAACCATCCGATTTATAGATAGTAGTTTGGCAGACAAATCCAAAGAACTTTTAGGAGTTGAAGAAGAGTTAAATAAGTTTAAAAACAAAAACGATATTTTTAATTTGGAGTCTGAAGGAGCAGAAATAAAAACAAAATTAAGCACTTTAGACCTTAAAAAAGAAGATGTTAATCGGCAATTAAATTATTATAAAGTATTAGAAAGTTATTTACTTACCCGAACTAATTATAAAGAAATTCCAGCACCATCAGTAGCAGGAATCTCTGAAGGGAGTATAGTTACCAGCGTTGGAAAAATAATTGTTTTAGCCGAAGAAAGGAATAATTTAGAATACTCATTTAAAGAAGGAGCTCCAGTTTTTAAAGATATAGATAGGCAAATTGATGCAGTAAAAGAGGTGTTATTAGAAAATATTAGTTCCTCAAAAAGTTTATTGAATGACGAATTGAGAAATCTTAACAGAAAAATTGCACAATTTGAAGGAGAAATTAGAAAACTACCCAAGGAACAACAGGAACTTTTAAAAATAGAAAGGCGTTATGATTTAAGTCAAGGAACATATAATTTATTTCTCTCAAAAAGAAGTGAGGCAGGTTTGGTAAAAGCAGCTAATGTAAGTGATGTAATGGTTATAGACTCTGCAAAAGATACAGGCGGTAGCAAAGTAGGACCTAATACACAACTTAACTATATGATGGCTGTTTTGTTTGGATTAATGATTCCTTTTATTATAGTATTTTTAATTGTGTTTTTTAATACCAAAGTTACAACAGTAAAAGATATTCAACGACTTTCAAAAATTCCTATTTTAGGAGTTATAGGAAAAAACCGAACCGGAGAAAATTTAGCAGTTTTAAACAAATCAAAATCTTCCATAGCAGAAGCATTTAGAGGTTTGCGATCTGCACTTCAATTTATTTATAAAAAACAAGGAATTGAAGGAGCAAAAACCGTGTTATTAACTTCTTCTATAAGTGGGGAAGGAAAAACTTTTTGTTCAATTAACATTGCTTCTGTTTTTGCTTTAAGTAAAAAAAAGACGGTCATTGTTGGTTTGGATTTAAGAAAACCAAAAATATTTGGAGATTTTAATATTAACAATAATATAGGAGTTGTAAACTATTTAGTTCACGATGCACAATTACAAGATATTGTTCAAAAAACACAAATGGACTATTTAGATGTTATTACATCTGGAGAAATTCCACCAAACCCTTCAGAATTATTGATGAGTGAAAGAATGGGGAAATTAATTAAAGAGCTGAAAGAAAATTATGATTATATTATTTTAGATTCACCTCCTGTTGGTTTAGTTGCCGACGCTTTAGAACTCATAAAATATGCCGATGCTACTCTTTATTTGGTTCGTCAAAATTATACAAAAAGGGGTATGTTTAATTTTATTAATGATAAATACAAGAAAGGTGAAGTATCTAACATTAGTTATGTATTAAATTTCTTTGAAGAAAAAGCAAAATACGGCTATGGTTACGGCTATGGGTATGGATATGGATATGGCTATGGATATGGCTATGGACATGGATACCATGAAGATGATAAAAAACCTTCTTTTGTCAATAAAATTAAAAACGTTTTTAAGATAAAAGGACACTAATATTTCTTACTTTTTTTGCAGAGTTGAATAACCTGTAATTGGTAAAATCTTATTAATTTTGAAACTTATAATTTTTTAATAAAAATCTCTTGAAAAAAGACCCTATTATTGCAATTATTGGCTTAGGTTATGTAGGATTGCCCTTAGCCGTTGCATTTGCATCAAAATACAAAGTTGTTGGTTTTGATATCAATTTAAAACGAGTATCTGAATTACAAAACGGAGATGATTTTACCTTAGAAATATCAAAAGACGAATTACAATCTGTTTTAAATTCCTCTTCTGAGAAAGGTTTAGAAATTACCGAAGTTGTTTCAAAAATTAAGGAAGCTTCAATTTATGTAATAACTGTTCCAACACCTACAAATAAATATAACCAACCTGTTTTAAAACCGCTTCAAAAAGCAAGTGAAACTGTAGGAAAAGTATTAAAAAAAGGAGATGTAGTTATTATTGAATCTACTGTATATCCAGGAGTAACAGAAGATGTTTGTGTTCCTATTCTTGAAGAAACTTCTGGATTAAAATTCAATAAAGATTTTTATGCTGGGTATTCACCAGAACGTATCAACCCAGGAGACAAAACACATACTGTTACAAAAATTTTAAAAGTTACTTCTGGTTCAACTCCCGAAGCTGCCCAATATGTGGACGATTTATATGCATCTATTATCACTGCAGGAACACATTTAGCTCCTTCTATAAAAGTTGCAGAAGCTGCCAAAGTTATTGAAAACTCTCAACGTGATATTAACATTGCTTTTGTTAATGAGCTTTCAAAAATATTTAGATTATTAGAAATAGATACACAAGCGGTATTAGACGCTGCTGCTACCAAATGGAATTTTTTAAAATTTACTCCTGGATTGGTGGGCGGGCATTGTATAGGTGTAGATCCTTACTATTTAGCACAGAAAGCAATTGAACAAGGTTACAACCCAGAAATTATTTTAGCAGGAAGACGTATGAATGATGGAATGGGAAGCTATGTAGCTCACGAAGTTGTGAAGCTAATGATTAAAAAAGATGGAAAAGTTAAAAATGGAAACGCACTTGTTTTAGGAATAACTTTTAAAGAAAACTGTCCAGATATTAGAAATAGTAAAGCAATAGATGTTATTTCTGAATTAAAAAATTACAATTTAAATATAGATGTTTACGACCCTTGGGCAAATGCTGAAGAGGTAAAAAGAGAATTCGAAATTTCATTAATATCTAACGAAAAAGAATTAAAAACTCACTATGATGCCATAGTATTAACAGTTTCACATCAAGAATATTTAAACTTTAATATCAACCAATATATTTCGGAAACCTCTGTGGTTTTTGATGTTAAATCCTTCTTGCCAGAAGATAAAATTGACGGCAGATTATAATGTATAAAACTCCATATCACTCAGAAGACCTATCAAAATATAGTTTTTTAATCACAGGAGGTGCTGGTTTTATTGGTTCCAATTTGGTTGAATATTTACTAAAGTATGGAGCAAAAAAAGTAAGAGTTCTCGACGATCTTTCTAACGGATATATAGAAAATATTACCGAGTTTATGGACAACCCTTCATTTGAGTTTATAGAAGGAGATATTAGAAACTTAGAAACTTGTAAGAAAGCGATGGAAGGCATTGATTATGTTTCGCATCAAGCGGCATTAGGCTCCGTTCCTCGTTCTATAGACAATCCAATAACTACAAACGATGTAAATGTTTCGGGTTATTTAAATATGTTGGTGGCTCAAAAAGAAAGCCCTTCAGTTAAACGATTAGTGTATGCTGCCTCAAGTTCAACTTATGGTGATAGCAAGGCTTTACCAAAAGTTGAAGACAATATTGGGAAACCATTATCGCCTTACGCAGTAACAAAATTAGTCAACGAATTATATGCCGATGTTTTTTATAAAACGTATCAATCCCAAATAATTGGTCTTCGTTATTTTAATATCTTCGGACCAAAACAAAGTCCAAATGGTGCTTATGCAGCGGTTATTCCGTTATTTATGCAATCTTTGAAGGACAACGATTCACCAACGATTCACGGTGATGGCGGACAAACACGAGATTTTACTTATGTTGAAAATGCAGTTCAAGCCAATGTAAGAGCATTTTTTGCTGAAGAAAAAGCAGTAAATCAAGTTTATAATATTGCTTATGGTGACCGAATTAGCTTAAACGATCTTTGGAATGACTTGCAAGATATTTCCGCTACAAAGTTAGCTGCAAATTATGGTCCTACCCGAAGAGGTGATGTTCGCGATTCTTTAGCAGATATTAGTAAAGCAAAGAAATTGTTAGGTTATAATCCGTTATTTTCTGTTAAAGACGGAATGAAAGTTACTTGGGATTATTTTAATCATAAAGATTAATTATTTAATCTTTACTAAGTACAAATCACGCCATAATCTAGGACGATGTGATCGACTTCCAGGGGCATTGGGATTCATATCGTAACGAATTACTTTTTCTATAGTATAATCCTTAAAAGTATTTTTAAAATTTTGTTCTTGATCTTCGGAAACCAAAACTCCATAGTTTGATTCTGTAGGGAACTCTGTCTTTCCGTTTTTAGTAATCACCTTAATAGGTTTGCCATAAGCCCAAATCATTTCTGGACAAAATCCGGTAAATTCATAAACCGAATTATTCGTTTTTTCTTGCCAAGTATTAAGGTTAGCAAGGCTATTATATTCAGGATTCACACTTAAAGTCTTGGCTATTGGCATTCCGAAGAAAATAATTGAAATGATGAATGCAATGGTTAAATAGAAAACTTTTTCAATGTTTTTTCTTTTCAGAAATTTGATGATTAAAAAGCCGATACTAAACAGAGAAGTCGATAGCAAACCAAACCAAATCCAATTTCCAGCCAAGCTATCTTTTAAAAACAGATAAGCTCCAATAGGAAAAACCAAACCAATCACGGCTATTAACCCGAAGTTAAAATAGACAGGAATAGTTTCGCGTTTGTTTTTCATTTCTTTAAAACGTCTTATTAAATATTCCACATAAAAACCAGTGTTTAATGCCAAAGGAATTAACACGGGAAGTAAATACCTCGATTTTTTTTCAGGAATTACAGAGAGTAAAATCACCGAAAGCATCGTCCATAAAAAAGTAAATAGATACCCCTTTTTATTAAAAACACGATTTTTTAAATACGGAAAAATAAGTCCAATAAAAGCAGGAATAGTCCATATACCACTTTGGGTAAAAAAGCTCCAATAGTAGTAAAAAGGTTTTGTTTCGTAGCTTGCCCAATTACTTGTTTCTTTTTTTGTGATTTCGGTTACAGCTTCTGCATCAAAAATATATGTGTACCAATGCCACCAACCAGAAAGAACTATTCCAACTAATAAAAATAAAATTAGAGGTAGAATACGAGAAGCCATATTTTTGTATTTATAAACAATTCCGAAAGCGATTAAAAAAGGTAAAAACAGAGCGTATAAAGAAACGGGACCTTTACTCATAAAAGAAAATCCAAAAAACAAAGCAGCAATAATGGCTCGTTGGTATTTCTTTTCTTCCGAAGTGAAAAACAGATAAAATTGATAGATAGTAACCATCATAAAACCGTGGGTAAAAATATCCCATTGCCCATTTCTGCCTGCAAAAACTATATAAAATGAAGTTAATAAGATTAAAGAACTAACAAAAGCATATTTTTTGTTTTTAGAAAAAAGAACAGTTGTTTTGTTAAAAAACACCACCAACAAAAGGGTAACTAAAGCTGAGGGTAATCGCAATGCATACAGGCTTTTTAGCCCAAATGCCATTGCTGAAAACGCTGTAAGCCAAGTGGGTAATGGTGGTTTTTGGTAACGAGGTTCTCCGTTTAAAGTGGTAAGTATCCAATGTCCATCTTGTATCATTTCGCGAGCTGTAATAAAATTACGAGCTTCCATAATATTGATGATAATCGCATCAAGATTTACAAAAAAGATGGCGATACAAGTAACGATAATCCAAAAGGTATAGTTGTTTTTAATCGATTTCATCTACTTGTTTTTTCCAAATAAAAATATTCCTAAGGTAAATAATTAATCCAGCACCATGACCAATTAACAAAACAGGGTCTTTTCTAAAAATAGCATAAGTTAATATTAATGAGGCTCCCAAAACACTCAAACGCCAAAACCCAACAGGTAGCTGTGAGGTTTTTGTTTTTTCAGAATACATCCATTGGTAAACAAAACGAAAGGTAAAAAGTATTTGCGAAACGATTCCTAAGATTAATAACCAATATGGAATGTCTTTATTTTTTAATAAATTATTTAAATCGTATTGTCCATTGTTATAGGCATAAATAACAATTAATGCAGGGAAAATTAACAAAAACCAACGAAGTAGTTTTGGAGATTTTTGCCATTCGCCTTGTAATTGTAAATTTCGAATGTAAATAAAATAGGTAAGAGTTTGTCCAAGCATAATTGCAAAATCTTCTCGCAAATACCCATAAACAAATAGGAGGAAAGAAGCCAATAAACTAAGTTTCCAAAAAATGGAAGGAGTAATTACGCGTTTGCTTTTTTCAGATTTAAACCATTGTATAAAAAGCCTTCCAGAGAAAAGAATTTGAGCTAAAAAACCAATACTATATACAATCCAGTCTTTCACCCTTTGTCTTTCACTTCGTAATTAATGTATTTTTTCTTCATCCAAAGATAAGCGAAGCAATCCATTAAAGGACCTATTAATCGATTCCAAACCCCAAATTTTGCTTCTCCTGCAATTCTTGGAAAATGCTGTACAGGAACCTGCAAAATCTTACCGTTTTGTAATAAAATCATAGCAGGTAAAAATCGATGTAACCCTTTAAACATAGGAATACGTTTAGCATAGCTGGATTTAATTACTTTTAAAGGACAACCCGTATCATCCATTCCGTCGTGAGTAAATGCTCTACGAATTCCGTTGGCAATGGTCGATGACATATTTTTAACAAACGAATCTTTTCGGTTGGCACGGACGCCTGTAACCAAATCGTATTCTCCTATTTTTTCTAATAGTAAGTTAAAATCTTCGGGAGCGGTTTGTAAATCCGAGTCTATATACCCAAGTAAAGGAGTTTCAACTGTATCAAACCCTGCTTTAATTGCAGCACTTAAACCTCGGTTTTCTTTAAAGTTGATGAAATGAAAATAATCATTTCGCTTACAAATATCTTCAATTATTTCCTGGCTTTTATCTTTAGAACCATCATTTACAAAAAGAATTTCTGTTTTTTTTGAAGCAATTTTAATGTATTTGAGCATTTCTTTTTCTACTCTTTTGAGATTATCTTCTTCATTATAAACAGGAACGATAATAGTAAATTCAGACATAAATGGTGGCTTACATTTTTTTACAAAAGTATTTATTTTTTAATTAACTTTTCTTTTTAATTTAATTGCATAAAAAAGATGTTATTTTTGTGAAAACAAATTTATTTTCATGAGGGTATTAATTACGGGAGCAGCAGGTTTTATAGGTTCACATACTGCTGAGCGATGCAAAGAAATGGGATATGAAGTTTTAGGAATTGATAACTATTCACCTTATTATGATGTTTCTTTAAAAAAATTAAATGCAAAAACACTTTCTGAAAAAGGAATCGAAGTCTTAAAATTAGATTTACGAACTGATAATTTAGCAGAAAAGTTGCCTTTAGATATTGATTATATCATTCATTTTTCTGGACATCCTGGCATTTCTGCAACTTCTTCTTTTGAAGATTATTTAACTAACAATGTAATAGCAACTCAACGACTTTTATATTGGATTGAAGGTCTTGAAAACAAACCTTATTTTATCAATATTGCAACTTCTTCAATTTACGGTTTACAAGCAACCCTTTCTGAAAGCGAAGCACCCTTGCCAGCATCGTGGTATGGTGTAACCAAATTGGCAGCAGAGCAGTTGGTATTGGCTTATACCAGAAGGAATTTATTAAACGGAACTTCATTAAGATTGTACTCCGTTTACGGCCCAAGAGAACGTCCAGATAAAATGTACACTAGATTGATAGATTGCGGATTGAACGATAAAGAATTTCCTCTATATGAAGGAAGTTTAAAACATTTAAGAAGCTTTACGTATGTGCAAGATATTATCGACGGAATTGTAAGTGTCTTCGGAAAAGAAGACATATGTAACGGAGAAATTATTAACCTCGGAATTGATAAAGAAAATACTACCGCAGAAGGTATTGAAGCTGTCGAAAAAGTTTTGGGTTTAAAAATTAAAATGAATCACATTCCAGCACGTCCAGGTGACCAATATAGAACTTTAGCAAATATTGATAAAGCTAGAAAATTACTTAATTATAACCCTAAAACTACTTTATTAGAAGGAGTGAAACACCAAGTTAATTGGTTTAAAGAAAGTTTTATGTAGGGTACTGTTTAATTAAGTTGTTTTTTATAAATAAAAACAAATTTCCAAATGAAAATAAAATTATTCCCCGAAAGATTTCAATTACTTAAAAGGTTTGTTTTTACCTTTATAGCACTCTCAACAATTTTAAGATTTTGTTTTTTTATTTGGAGTATTTCCGAAGTAGATACTTCATTTTTTAAAATAGGAAACTCATTTGTATATGGTTTTTTATATGATTTAGGAACCATTTCCTTTTTTTCAGTTCCTTATGCCTTGTACCTTTTAGTTTTTCCAAAACGTTTTTATGGAAGTATTGTCGATAAAGTTATCACTTATTTTGGTTACACTTTAGGCTTATTAATTTTTGCATTTTCTTTTTTTGCTGAAGTAACTTTTTGGGAAGAATTTAGAAGAAGATTTAACTTTATAGCTGTAGATTATCTAATTTATACTCATGAAGTAATCGATAATATCAACGAGTCATACCCCATACCTTTGTTGATTGGAGCAATATTATTGATTGTTGCTGGTTTAATATTTTTAACAAAAAGAAAAGCTGTTTTTACTGCAACTTTTAATGCTTCCACTACATTCAAACAAAAACTATTTCCAACATTTTTCTTTATAATAATTTCTTTAATTTTTGGATTGTTTGTTACAAACAAAGGAGCAGAATTTTCAGAAAATAGGTATAATAACGAAATAGCTAAAACAGGAATCTATTCCTTCTTTGCAGCATTTAGAAATAATGAACTTTCTTACCAAGAATTTTATAAAACCATAGACGAAGAGGAAGCATTCAATACTTTAAAAGAAAAATATCAAACCAATCAAGACCAATTATTATTTCCTAATAATAAGTCAATTTTTAGGAAAGTAGTAAATAATGATACACTTAATGAAAAGAAACCAAATGTAATATTTATTTGTGTAGAAAGTCTAAGTGCTAAATATTTAGGTGTTTTTGGAGACACTTTAATCGATACACCAAATTTAGATTTGTTAGCAAAGAATAGTCTTGTTTTTACTAATATTTTTGCTACAGGAACTCGTACCGTTAGAGGAATGGAAGCCATTAATTTATCTATTCCTCCCACTCCTGGAAGAAGTATAGTTAAACGAAAAAATAACACTCAACTATTTACAATTGGTGAAGTATTTAAAGAAAAAGGCTATATAAGAAATTTCTTTTACGGAGGTGATGGTTATTTTGATAATATGAGTACTTTTTTTGGAGGAAATGGCTTTAATATTATTGACAGAAGTAGAGGTTTTCTTTTAGATGCCTCAGTAAAAACCAAACGAATTCCGATAGAAGATAACGAAGTAACTTTTGAAAATGCTTGGGGAGTTTGCGACGAAGATATTTACAATAAAGTTATAAAAGAAGCTGATAAAGCTTTTGATAAAAATGAAAAATTCTTCGATTTTGTCATGACCACTTCTAACCATAGACCTTATACATATCCAGAAGGAAGAGTGAGTACGCCATCAGGCAAAGATAGGCAAGGAGCCTTACAGTACACCGATTTTGCTATTGGAGATTTTTTAAACAAAATAAAAACCAAACCTTGGTATAAAAATACAATTGTTTTGATTATGGCAGACCATTGTGCCTACAGTGCAGGGCATCAGGCTTTGGATGTAGCAAATTACCGAATACCTGCTTTTATTGTAAATACACCGGTTCCCAACCAAAAAATTAATAAAATGGCTTCGCAAATAGACGTAATGCCAACTTTGTTTTCTATACTAAATTGGGAATACAATTCTAATCTATTCGGAAAGGATATTTTTTCTATGAAACCAGAAGAGGAAAGAGCTTTTATAGGAAATTACCGAAAATTAGGCCTTTTAAAAGGAAATAAATTGATGGTGTTAAGCGACCAAAAGAAATCCAATTTTTATAAATGGGAAAAAGAAACAAATTTACTTTTGCCTATTTCTGAAGATAAAGAATTTTTAAAAGAAACAATTTCCTATTATCAAGCTTCAGATTATTTATTTCATCATGAAGGGTTAAAACTAAAAACATTGGGATTAGAAAACTAATTGTTTTTTTGAATTTTTAGTAGGGTTGTAGCAGCTTCAAAAGGAGTTGTTTTATTTTCTTCAATAGCAGATAGTTGTTTTTTCAATTCTTTTTTTATGGAAGGATTGTTATAAAAATCGCTTTTTAAACTAGCTTCAATCGTCTGTAACAACCAAAATTTATTTTGCTCTTTTCGTTTTTCTTGAAAATATCCGTTCTTTTTAGTAATAGAAACATATTCTAAAATTAAATTCCATATTTCTGAAACCCCTTTGTTTTTAATAGCACTACAAGTCATTGTTTTCGGAATCCAATTATTACCTTTTGGAGGGTAGAGGTGGAGGGCTCTGTTAAATTCGGTTTTGGCAAGTTTGGCTGCGGTTAGATTTTTTCCGTCGGCTTTATTAATAACGATACTGTCTGCCATTTCCATAATTCCGCGTTTAATGCCTTGTAGTTCATCTCCTGCACCAGCTAATTTCATCAACAAAAAGAAATCACACATAGAATGTACCGCAGTTTCACTTTGACCAACACCCACAGTTTCAATTAAAATAACATCGTAACCTGCAGCTTCACATAAAATAATAGTTTCACGAGTTTTACGAGCAACTCCACCTAAAGAATCTCCTGATGCCGAAGGACGAATAAATGCGTTAGGCTCTTTTACCAAGTCTTCCATACGGGTTTTGTCTCCTAAAATACTTCCGCCACTAATGGAGCTACTTGGATCTACCGCCAAGACTGATACTTTGTGTTTTTGCTGAACTATTAGTTTTCCAAACTGCTCAATAAAAGTACTTTTACCAACCCCTGGAACTCCTGTAATTCCAATTCTAATCGATTTGTTTGCGTGTGGTAAACAGGCTTCAATTATCTCCTTTGCTTGTTGTTGGTGCTTAAGTGCTGTGCTTTCCACTATAGTAATAGCACGGCTTAATGCGGTTTTGTTTTCTTTTAAAATACCTTTAATAAACTCTTTGGAGGTAGGTGATTTTTTACGTTTCTCCTTTAGTTTTTTGGCTACCGAATTACTTAAAGTTTCGGGTTGTAAAACACCATCTTTTTCGTTTAAAGCTGTTTTATGTAATTTCTTTTTTGTCATTTATTTTTCTTGTAATAAAACAGGAACTACTACATTATCCCAAGCTAAAATCATTAAAGTATCATCACCTGTATCGGAAAAAGAAATCGTAAAATCTTCCATGGTTGTTAAACTTTTTGAAGATGGCACCGTAGCAATTACCACATCATATTCTGGTTCTCTAGATGGTGTTTGATCGATAAATTTAATACCCCAATCGTACATTTTTGAATTAAAAATAATTTGCCAAGTTTCTTCACCAGGAATGGTCCATAGAGAGTAAGTTCCTTTTGGTAATGACTTTCCGTTAATAGTTAAATCTTTGTTGGTTGTGAATGTGGAGGCTTCGTTAGCACCTGTTCGCCAAACTTCATTATAAGGCACAAGCTCACCAAAAATAACTCTTTCTTTTTTTCTCGGGCTGTTATAAAAAACTTTTAATTCTAGGTCTTCTTGATTAAAAGTAATGTGTTTTTCGGGGCTATATTTTTTAGTTTGAGATTTTAAATAAGAACCAACTGCAAATTTCATTATAATGAAAAGAGTTAGTGCGATACTTAGTGTCCATATTATAATTTTTTTTGTTTTACTCATTTAGTTTTATAATTAATTGCTAAATATAATAAAACAAATATACGCTGTTCTATAAAAATTTTAAGAAGTTAATTTGTTGGTATAAGACATTAACATTTTTCTTAAATAAAAAAAATTATGAACTGTTTATAAAAATATCGATTTTTAAGGTTGAAATTTAATTAATCTATCTTTTTAATGCTCATTAATTCTTTCATTTCACTATCAAATAGTTTTAATAAAAGGTTTTCTTTCCTATAATATTTTGTAATTGAAAGTGCTTTCGAAAATTGATTTGATATTTCCATATTCGGGCACATTTTTCGAGTTTCTCTTAGAGGAGAAAATTCTAATTCAGTATCTGATACTTTTTGAATTGCTCCTGAAATATTATTGCAACCATTGCTTCCAAAAACTTTCATTTGAGAAATATTTAATTCAATTTGCGGAATATTTTTTATATTATTTTTATCTATCTGAACTTCATTAATACTTTCTAAAAACCAAATATCTTGGATTGCTAAACGGGTGTCAATTTTTTTTTCTAACATGTTAACTAAAGTATATTTTATGGAAGATGCATCTGCATGAGGATTTTCTATTGGGGTTTCTGCTACTTTTAATTTATAGATAAACCCGGGTTCAAACTCAAACCCTTCAATTTGAGAATAGAATAATTCCCAATCTGCATTTATATTTAAATCATCTGTTTTTTGCACTTGTAAGCTAGACATTTTACCAACCCCAGCACAATCTACTTTTGAACTGTTGACCCAATAAATAGTTTCATTTTGTTTTAAACTTCTGCAAGATGATGTTATGATAATGAAGATTAAAAATAAGCAGCTGTTTTTTAACATGGTATCTGTATCATTTAATGTAATTGACGGTGTGACTCAAAGTCACACCGTCAATTGATATTTTAATTTTATTGATAGGATGACTTTAAGTCATCCTATTAATTGAAGTACAATTATTTTTTAAAAACGGTCTTTCCTTCTTTAATTGTTTCTAGAACTTGGATATCTTTTATAGCATCTACATTTTCAATTTTTAATGGATTTTTATCCAAAATTACAAAATCTGCTAACAATCCTGTTTTAATTTTTCCTTTACGGTTTTCTTCAAAAAATTGGTAAGCAGGTCCTGTTGTTAATTGTTGTAAAGCAGCATAACCATCAATTACTTGGTCGCCACCTAATATTACTCCTGATCGTGTTTCACGTTTCATAGAAGTCCACATTACAAAAAATGGGTCTAATAAGGTTACGTTAAAATCGGTGTGATTAGATGTTATAATACCTAAATCATTTGCTGCTTTAATTGGACTTATAAAAGATGCTTTTTCTAAGCCAACGTTTTTAATATGAACATCTCCCCAGTAAAAACAGTGGTTTGTAAAATACGTTGGGGTAATTCCTAGTTCTACATATTTTTTTAAATGTTCTGGTTTTTGAAATTGTGAGTGAATAATAATAGGTCTTTTATTGTCACCTGCTTTTACACCAGCATTTTCAATGGCATAAATAGCATCTTCTATAGCACCATCACCATTGGCATGGAAATTTATTTGAACGTTATTTTTAACCAAGGTTTTTGCCAATTTTGCTAATTCTTCTCTTGGAATAGAAGTGTTTCCTACCCAATTTTTTTCTCCATTTGGACCAGGTACTTTGTAAGGTTCTGCCATATAAGCTGTTAATCCTTGTGGTGATCCGTCTAAAGTGAACTTACCTCCTTCAAATTTTAAGTGATTGTCATATTTTCCAAAAGGATATTCTGGATTATTTAACCATTTATCCATTTCATTAAAACCTGGAAGGGAAGCAATATCAATAAAGAAACGGCCTTCTTTTGCTGCTCTTTTTAATGTATTCATATCTTTAATATGGGTAAATCCTTCTACAGCAAGCGTATATCCGTTGCTTGTGTATTGCATTTGAGCGGCTTCCATTAATTCCATCATTTCGTCTTCTGAGGGCTGTGGTAGTTTGTCAAAAACAGGCATATAAGCCATTTCCATTAACAAACCTGCTGGTTCATTCCCGCCAGGTAAACGAGCAATAACACCACCTTCTGGAGTTTTGGTATTTTCATCTATACCAGCCCATTCCAATGCTTTTGAATTTAATACTCCTCCGTGCATCGAAATATGAACGATTAACACTTTGTTGTTTGGAAAAGCTTTGTCTAAATCCATTTTAATAATATGGCGTTTTTCGGCTAATAAATCTTGATCATAACCCCAACCAACAATCCATTCTCCATCTTTAATTCCTTTTTCTTCTTTAAATTTTTGAAGTTTTGCAATCATTGAAGGAATGTCAGTAACATCTCCCATTGGAGGTGAAGCACAATTTACTTGAGTTACCATTAAAACTGCCGACATAAAGTGGCCGTGAGGATCGATAAAACTAGGCATCATGGTTTTTCCTTTTAGGTCAACTTCTACAGTTTTTCCAGCAAAATTATTTACAGCCTTGGCTTTGTCACCTGCATAAATTATTTTTCCGTCACGTTCAATTACCGCTTCTACATATTTAGGAGAATCACCATCCATAGTAAGGATGTCACCTCCATAATAGAGTGTTTGTTGAGCTTGGTTCTCGGTGTTTGAATCCTGTGTTGATTCTTTTTTTTCTGTTTTACAGCTAGTTAAAGCTACTAAAACAAGTACTAATGTTGAAATTTTTTTTATCATTTTATTTAGTTTTAAATTAGTTTACATTAATAGTATTTATTTTACCTTCAGATTCAAAATTGATTTTTGTAATTCCTTTAGGAATTTTAAACATTAATAAATCACCCGCATCGAAGGTTTGATCACTTCCTTTTTCAAGATCGTATCCAACAGTCATCACTCCATTAGAAGAAGTGTATTTTTGTAATTTAATACGATCTGATTTTCTTGAAGGAATTTTTAAAATAGCTGCAATATTAAATTTTTCGAAATCTAATGGAGTTACTTTATTGTTCATAGTTTTTGCTATTCCGAAAACAGCATCAAAATCTTCTTGATTGGTTACAGCGATATACATAAAATCTTCTTTAAATTCTAGAGTATTTTTTACGTAATATCCCTCTAATTTTTCGAATCTGGTATTGCTTACTGTTTTTGAAGTTTTTTCTATAGTTTTCTCTGTTTTTGTTTCAGAATTCATATCTGTCTGGTTTTCAGTTTTCTTTTTTGTTTCGTTGCAGGAAATGGTTACAGCAACGATTGCAATTAATAGTAATACATTTTTAATTTTCATGATTTGTGGTTTTAGTAGTTTATTTAGTTTAATTATTTAGAATTTTTGTTTTTTGTGAAAACTCGACCTGTCATATACCCTAGAGCAAAGGGGATTAATAAAATTACAATAAGAATAATGATGAGGTAGAATAATACATCTTTTATTGTTTCTCGTAATTCTTCCATAGCTGTTTTTACAATTTTTTCACTTGTATTATCTAAATCAGACATGATAGCTTTCCGCTCTACAGAAATACTGTCTCTAAAAACAGCCATCTCTTTTGCAGCAAATATGGAAAGTGAATCTAAATTGTTATTTAAAGCTCTAATAGACATTCTGTAATCTGCTTGAAATGCAAGGACATCTTTTTGGAGATTAACTCCTCCTTCTTGAAGAATGCGTAATAATTCTTCGGTGTTTTTATTGAAGTCCTCAGATATTTTAGTTAAATCTAATTGATCTAAGTTGGAACGTTTTAACATCAATTCTGTTGCCCATTGTGACTGATACAGGGTTTGTTCGCCTCCAACAGCAAATTTTGTTGAAAAGTCTGATAATACTTGTGAAAGAGTACCTATAGAACCATTTGCAATACTATCGGGTATTTTTTGGTATTCGTACCAATTATCGTGTAATGTTTCCCTGTAAAAATCATAGGAAGTAAAAGGCTCATTTTTACGAATACTATCTACAAAGTGAAAAGCCTCATCGTAATCACTTTTAAATGATTTTTTTGCAATTTCATCTATTTTTACCGCTAACTTTTTACTGGCGTTTATTGCAACTGGTTGTTGTTCTGCAAACATTGTACTGCCTATACCTTTTTCAAGAAAATCTGACATAGTAGTAGTTAGTATCCAAGTATCTATAAGCGCAACTTCAGGATTGATCTGAAATATCTTATTTTTAGCTTGTTGAGTAGCTATAATTTTCCATAATAAGGCATTTACTTGTACTTCTTTGTTTTCCGTATTTTCAAATATAGAATCTGCAGCAACTCGTACATCGTGAAAGAAAGTATTAACAAAACTATGCGTTAAGTTACGAGTTTCTATCATTTGATTATCTAAAGGCTCTGTGTCTGATTCTAGGTTTACTTTTAATAGAGAGCAACTTTGAAAGACAAAGAAAAATGATAGAATAATACTATATTTAAAATATTTCAAATTCATTGATAAAATGGTAAACTATTTTTTTCTTTTTTTACCTAAGATTTCAACTTTTGCTCTTTTTGTTATTAACATATTTCCAACAGCATCGTATTCAATCTCTATGCTTTTTAATTTTAAGTCTTTTCCTGGTAAATCAAAAGCAAAAGAGGTCATTCCTTTATTTAGTACTCCAACGCCTTTTGAATCATATTCTTTTTTGGTACCATCCTCCATAGTTACATGAATTTTTTTTAATTTTAAGGTTCCTTGGGTGCATTTTACTTTAATTTTAGAAACGTTTCTTTCGTTTCCATAAGGTGTTATTTTATCTTTTTCTCCTTTTTTAAATGCTACATCTTTTTTAGCGATGACAACCCAATTGCCGTCATCCGATTTTTTTTGAGCAAAACCTGTTGTTAATACTCCTAAAATTAGTGTTACTAATAAAAAATACTTTAGTTTCATAGTTTTAATTGTTTTTAGAAAGATTATATTATTTTTTTAAAGTAGCTGTTTTAGTCATTTTATAATTTCCTTTTAAATCTTTAAAAACAATGGTGTTCCAAACTTCACCGTTGTCTAATTTAAAATCGATATCATAATTAACACCAGCTACTACCTGAGTTTTTACTCTTACAATTTTATCCAGTTTTGCTGAAGTGTTCATTTGTTGTAACACAAAGTTCAACGCTTTTTCAGCTTCGGGACTAACTTCAGTTTCACTCCAGCCTCCTACTAATTTTTTAGAATTGTTTAAGTGTTCTTTTCCGTGAAAAATAGTTCCTTCTACATAAATATCTTTAATGTGTAACTTATCTACTTTAAAAGGATTTTCTTTCAGCAAAACAAAATTTGCATCTTTTCCTACTTTAATGGATCCCATTTTTTCTTCTAAATCTAAAGTTCTAGCCGCGGTTAGGGTAATTGCTTTCATCCCCTCATAAATACTAATCCGTTGATCTTGAGAAACCAAAGTATGTTCGGAGGTCATTCGGTTAATTGCTGTCCAAGCCAAGGTTAAAGGTTCGGCAGGAGCCATTGCAAAATCTGAATGGAAAGAAACTGGAATATTTCTATCTACCAAGGATTTAATATGAACTAAATTCTGAGCTCTATCTGGCCCTAATCCATATTCTGAATATTTGTCTGCCAATGCCCATAAATAATACGGATTTGCAGAAGTCTCAATTCCTAAACGTTGCATTTGATCTGCTTGTTCATCAGTAAAATAGCCAATATGGTGTAAAGTTAGACGGTGATTTTCTCTTGGATTTCTCTTCATCATATCTTCCACAACATCCAAACACATTTGAATACCTAAATCACCATTGGCGTGAATATCGATTTTGTATCCTTTATCCCAGTAAAAATTCATTTGCTCTTTAAATACATCTAAAGGAGTAATCCATTGCCCTTTAAAACCATCTTTATATCCGTCTTTCATTTGCATCATTAGAGAGTAAATAGCTCCATCGGCATATAATTTTACTTGCTTCGGAAGCATAAAAATATTCTGCGTATTGTATTTTTCTGGAGCCGCAATGATTAATTTTTCTGCTGCCTCTAAACCACCAGCATTCAAAGTAAGGTAGGTTCCGTTTAATACATTGTAAATTTCGAAAGGTGGATTTTTATCCATTTCGGCTTTAAGTAAACCGTATTCCATATCTAAATCTACATTGGGCAAACCTTGTTCTGCGATGGTTGTAATTCCGTTTTTCTCCATTAATAAGGTCATATCTTCCAACCCTTTTTTATACTTTGCAGGATCTAATAAGAAAGAAGATATATGTGGAGCCAATGCCATCCAACCCGCTTCGAAAAAATGACCATTGTTCCATTCTACTTGTGGGTTTCCTTTAAATTGATCTTCCGTTATTTTATATAATTCTACTGCTTTTTCATTTAAAAAAGCTTCGTGAAAAGATCTGTGGATAATGGTTACGGGAATATCTGGAGCTATTTCTGTCAATATTTTTTTATTCAAATCTCCGTGCCAAAGCGGGTGATATCCCCAAATAAAAGTCATTTCCCCTGCTTTTCCGTTTTTAGCGATAGATTCTTTTATACGCTTAATATAATCTTTGTGGTTTTGAACTCCTTTTCTTACACCTTCAGGCACTGTCCAATCATAAGGAGCAACAATATCGCCTGATAAGATAACAGCAGCAATCATTGGGTGAAGATGTGGTTCAATAAAACCAGGCATCATGGTTTTTCCTTTTAAATTGTAAGGAGTTGCATTTGCATATTGTTTCTCTGCATTGGCTTTAGAACCTACAAAAACAATTTTTCCATTTTCTTGTACTACCGCTTCTACATAATTTTCTTTTTTTCCTTCCATAGTGATAATATCACCACCAAAATAAAGTGTTTGGTCAGGATTTGCTGATTTAGAATCTGTGTTGTCTGTTTCTATATTTTTACAGCTAATAATTAGCACGAAAAAAGACAATATAAGAGTAATTTGTCTCATAATTGTAGCGTTTAATTGATGTTGTTTACACAAAATTAGTTTAAAAACTTTGTTAAAGACTTATCATTTGATAACTTTACAACCCTTTGAAATATATTATTAAGTATAATTAATCTTACAATAAAAAAAGAACTTATGAAATTATCTAAACCTGAAATGAAAAATCTAATTTTGGAAATATTTCCGCTACTTTCAACTGAGGATATCGATTTTTTTTTAGAGATTACCACTTATAAAAACGTAAGAAAAGGAAAAATAATTACCGATAAAGTAAATAACCCAAATCAAATGTTTTTTATTTTGGAAGGATTTGTAAGAGGGTTTATCACTGATGATCAAGGGCAAGAAAAAACTATTTTATTAAGAAATAAAGGACATTTTATAGGTGATATTGGTAGGATATTCTATAATTCACCTCCAAAATATACCTATGAGGCTATCAAAGATGTGCATGTATTATACTTAGATTATAATCAGTTTGAAAGTATTGCTTTAGAAAAACCTATTCTTTCAATGTTACTAATTAATATTTTAAAAGAAATAATACTTGTGCAATCTTCTCGAATTGAATCTATGATTTTGATGAATGCAAAAAATCGCTACTTAAGCCTTATAAAAAATAACCCTGATTTTTTGAAAGAAGTCCAAGCAAAACATATTGCTAATTATATAGGTATTACACCTGTATCTCTATCTAGAATTCAAAAAGAAATTAAAAACTCTGAATTATAATTACTATTTCACTACTCAATTGTAAAAAGATAATTATATGATTGTAATAATTAGTAACTTTGTTTAAGCTAAAACCAGCTTATTTATGTCAGGTTTTTTTGCACTTTTAGATGATATCGCTTCGTTGATGGGAGATGTAACTGTAATGACCAAAGTTGCCACCAAAAAAACAGCTGGTGTTTTAGGCGATGATTTAGCTGTGGGAGCAGAGAAAGCTTCTAATTTTAAGGCATCCAGAGAATTACCTGTAATCTGGGCAATTACTAAAGGCTCTTTTCTGAATAAATTAATGATTCTTCCTTTTGCTTTTTTATTAAGTGCATTTTATCCTCAAGCCATAGTTCCTTTTTTGCTATTGGGTGGTGTTTATTTAAGTTTTGAAGGAGTGGAGAAAATAGTACATACATTTTTTCATAAGAAACACGACATTAATGATATTCTTGAAACTCAAACCGAAGAAGAATTATTAATAGTTGAAAAGGCTAAAATAAAATCAGCTATTATTACCGATTTTATCCTCTCTTTAGAAATCATCATGATTGCTTTAGGAACGGTAACAGATTATGAAATACTAACTCAAATTGTAGTAGTGACTCTTGTTGCAATTACTGCAACTATAGGAGTTTATGGGATTGTAGCTTTAATGGTTCGAATGGACGATGGTGGTTTTAAAATGATAGAAATATCTAAAAATAAAAAAGGTTTTGCTAAACGATTTTGGTATAGATTAGGAATGATTCACGTTTGGACTTTACCTAAACTAATTCAATTGTTAGCAATAGTTGGGACTATTGCCATGTTATTAGTAGGTGGGGGGATGTTTGTCCATAATATTCCTCAAATTCACGACTTTTTTCATGCAATTCCTTCTGTAATTTCAGAATTGATTATGGGATTAGTAGTGGGGTTTATTGCTTTCTTATTTGTTAGTTTAGTAAAGAAAATTAAAGGTAAAATTGGCTCTAAATAAAAAAGGAACCTCAAAAATGAGATTCCTTGTATTTATATAACCGAATGGTTTTTTACTCCATCGTTTCTTTAGGGTTTTTTCCGTATTCATTTTCTCCAGGAGTACCGTCTGTTACCATTAATACCAGTAACCAAATTCCTCCAATAATAGGAATAAGACCTACTAATAAATACCATCCACTTTTTCCGATATCGTGTAATCTTCTTACAGCTACTGCAAGTCCCGGGATAAATAATGCAAGAGCATATAAACCATAGATGGGTCCGTAAGGAACGTCACCACTTATAGTCATTCCAAACATATTATCGATTAACATAGCTACAATAGCAAAAATAATATTGAACAAAACAAACATCCAATATTCCTTTCGTCTGGCTCTTCCGTTAAAATTTGCGTATTCTTTTAATACTTTTAAATACCAATTCATATTAATAAAATTTAGTTCCTACTCTTGTGGTTTTTCGGTTTCACCCCGTTTTTAAGATGGTTTCTGGGCTCCACGTTTTAAAGTACTAAATATACTAAAATTTTGTTAAATCTGAATATAAAAAAAAATAGCTCTATGCCAATTAGATTCAATCAATCTTAATAAATGAAACTTTAATCTTTTGTTTACAAACCTAAATGGTTTTTAAAACCTTGCAGGAAAAATTTTAAAATTTGAACCTACTGAAGAAGGAGTCTTAAAAAAGAAGTAATCCTCTAGAAACGACATAGAGCATAAATAAGGTAGCTTCAATTAATATGGAATAAAGAAAGGGTCATTTTAAAAGCTTTTACAGTTAATGCTATAATTGTAAGAATTTTAAATTATTGATTTATATCTTGTTCTTCCATTTCTTCTTCATTTAAACCATATTCTATTTTTAAAATAGGTTCAAGCCCTTTATTTTTAATGTCCTTAGGGTCTATCACATTTATTTGTATTGTACTTGATGCTTGAGTGGTTTTTATATACTCACTAATTTTTGAAATTAAATTGTTGTTTTGTTTTAATACGAGATTATTTAATTGGTCATCGCCTATTATTATAACAGCTGCTTTATTAGCTGATATCGAGTCGTTTTGAGCTTTGTTTTGTAAATATTTTTCAAAATCTTTTTTATCTTTTAAATAATCCTTTTTAGTGTCGATATAGTATTGAATTCCCATTTCTTGCTTGGCAATGGCTTGCTTTTGAAATTCTCTATCTACAAAATAATTCATTTCAATTTTTAATCCTTCTTTCTTTTGCTCTAATTCTAATATTTTATCAAGTTGCTTGTACTGTTTTTCTGTAGGAATTGAATCTAGATAGCTAAATTTAATAGCTTCTAATTCTTTAGGATCACCACCAACCAAACCTGCTAATGAATTTACTGGGCTAGCAACAGTTTTTATAATCAGGTTTTTAAACGTGTTCCATACTATTTTTCCAACACTAACTTGTGGGTCGTTTACATCTCCACGAACAGGAATTTCTAAATTTACATCTCCATTTTTGTCTTTTAATAAAAATAGAGCAAATTTTAACGGCAACTTATATAAGCCTTCTTTTGTTGTATTTAGATTTGCATTTTTTACTAAAAGTCTATTTTCACTTATTATATCACCTTCTATAATTTTAGAATTTGAATAGTAATACATATCACCTTCAATAATATTATGTCCCGTATAATGTTTGGTGTAAATATTAAGATCGGAGAGAAGAAAGTTTTCTACCACAATATCAAGATCCATATCATTTAAACTAATAGGATTAAATCCAAGTTCAGCATTTAAAGTCCCTCGATTATTTAGTAGCATATCTGAATGAATTTTCACCCAATCCGAATTACTTTTAATAGTATTTGAATTGATTTTAACTTCACTTAAATGGTAATTAAATGGGTTTCCTGTAAGATTATCGGTATAATCTAAAACACCTTGATTAACTTTTAAGTGATTTATTGCATAATATATTTCACCTTCTTCAGTTGAAGTTGACTCGGTATCTTCATTTAATTTTAGAATTTCGTAAAAATTATTGGTAATTGAATCTAACTGAAAAAAGACATAAGGTTCGTTAATAGTTACTGAATTAAATTCATAAGTATTTTTAGAATAATCTATTTTTTTTAGTACTGTTTGAATATTATTTGCGGCTAATACCTTTTTGTCTTCTGAATCTGTTATTGAAAAATCTACAATTTCCACTTCACCTTTTACAATAGATTTTTCAGCTTCATTGGTATTTCCAACAATGTTAACTTGAGTATTTAATTTACCATCTAAACTATTTATTTTAGCATATTCAAGAATATATTTGTAAAAAGTATTTAAATTTAAATCGCTGATATTTAAATCGGTGTTAAAATCTCCATTAAATTGATTGTAGCCAAATTTAGAATTTAATTTACCTTGATTATTAAGCGTTAAATTTGAATATATCTCAATCCATTTTGCATCACTCAAAATACTATCAGATTTTATTTCTATATCGTTTAATTGATACTTAGTTGGAGTTATTGATAGATTTTCGGTAAAATCTACAACACTATTATTTATTTTAAAACGATTAATAGCATAGAATAATTCGTCTTTTTTATCACTATCGTTCGAAATAGTATCTATAGATTGTCTTTTATTTTCAATAGTGTCGGAGTTTGTTGTGAGGTTAAATATTTCGTTAAAATTGTTTGACACAGAATCTATTTGAAAAAAAGTATAGGATTGGTTTATGCTTAATGAATCAATAATGTATGAACTATTCGCATAATCTATCTTTTTTAATTGACTCTTTAAACTTTTTGCTGAAAGAAATATTTTGTCATTTGTATCGGTCATTGAAAAATTAGTTACTTCAACTCGACCAGAAACAATTGAGTTTATTGCTTCATTTGTATTTCCAATAATGTCGATGTTAGAACTTAATTGGCCAGAAAGACTATTAATATTTATATAGTCTAAAGTGTACTCATAAAACGATTCTAGATTTAAATTTTTTATGGTAATATTTGCGTCAAACTCACTATTTACAGGGTTTATATTTAATGCGGTTTCTAAATGACCACCATTTGCAAAATTAAATTTTATGGCAGCATTACTCTTTTTTTCTTGATTCCAGCCAAGATATGGAACTAGAAATGAAAAGTTTTGTATGTGGGTTTCTCTATTTACATTTTTATTGTTAAAATAAAAGTTAGCATCTTTCAATTCAAAATTTGAAAGGCTGTATTTTAGAGGTTCTTTATCAGTTTCTAAAGTATCTACAGGCGTTGAGTAAAATGAAATTAAATCATTAAAGTTAAAAGTTGAATCTTTCATAACAGTTTTAACCATTAGTCCTTTAATGTATAATTGTTCAATTTCAATTTTATTTAGTAATAATTTTAACGGTTCTACATTAACAATTAAAGTGTCAAAGCTTACAAATTTATCTTGCTCGTTTTCTTCAAACATTACAAAATCGTAAATTTTGGCAGTACTTGTAAAATAATTATACTTTAAAGATTTTAATTGTATCTGTCTTCCAATAAGCTCTTTACTGTGTTTTATAGTATATCGCTTTACAATACTAGGAAGGAAGAGTAAAATAATAATAATTACACCCAGTAAAACAGCTATGATTTTGTGTGATTTTTTTTTCATTTTAAAGGCTTATTTTCTTCCTAAAAAATTGATTACATATCCAACTACGAAAAATGTAAATGCAATTAAACTAATAGGGGGTAGGCTACCGTTCCAACTAGCAGGATTCAACCATCCGTTAATTCCCATAAAAAATAAATGCATTAAAGAAAATAACATTGCTACTAATAAAAATTTACGTGATGTAATAAAACTTATAAATTTTTGGTCTTCTTTTAAAGTTGTTTTAAAGGCAAGATTATATGCCCATAAAACAACAAAAGCTAAAATACCGCCGAGCATACTTAGTCCTGCATACAATGTTAAGCTACCGTTTTCTTCAAAAAAATTCCTAAAAACACCAGGTTTGAAAACCATAAAACTCATTAATGCGTGTAATAATACAAAAAGAAAGCCTGTCATACCCAAAACCTGTCTTGAATTTAACCAACCTTCAGAAACTTTAATACCTAAATTTTTAAGTGGACCTATCGAAAAGTTAAAAGTTAAGAGTATAAATGCCGCAAGTGAGATCCCTTTATTTAAAATAAAAAAAGGAAAATCTTTCCAAGGGACATCACCAACTATATGATAGCGTAATATTGCATACCCAATAGACAAGATACTTGTGATGGCTATAATTTTACCTGCATAATTTTTATTAAAAATTGTTTCAGACATAAATAAATTTTTAAGTAAATATACTATTTGAAATGACTAATTCGAAAATGTTTCATAAAAAGAGGCTGTCTAAAATGTATTTAGACAGCCTCTTTTTGAATAATTATTTGCATAAATGTCTTAATCTACTTCTTCCATCGCAACCACTTGATATAAATCTTTTCCGTTTTGTGAAAATGGTTGGTAATAGGTAGTGTTATAAACTACATATTTTTGTCCTTCTATATCTACCTCTTCACCACCTTCAGGAATATTAGTTACTACTGCTCCGTCTGGTGCTTCGACTACTTTATATTTTCCATTTTCTTTAATATAAAAGGCACCTCCAAAATAATAGTAGGTGTCGTCATTTAGTTTTATGGTTTCCATATCTTTTGGTAAAGAATTTACCACAATATTAGTGGGTGCATTTACAACGGTATAGCCACCAGAAGATTGTTGATAATAAACTCCTTGATCATAATGATAAGTTGCGTTATTTATTGATACAATAACTGCGGTTGCAGCCAAAGTGGTTATAAAAAAACCAAATGGATGCCAGTATGAGCCGTAGTGATAACCGTGATAACCATGATAATGATAGGAGTGATAACCACGATAACCATTATAATAACCGCCACTATGACTTACTCGAACATTTCGGTTAACATTAACGTTTACATTTCTGTTTCGATTTACATTTCTATTAGTATTTCGGTTTACATTTTTGTTTCTATTAATGTTGGAATTATTATTATTTCCCCTGTTTCTATTAGAGGAATTTGTTCTATTACCTGTATTTCTCGATTTGTTTTTAGGTGTTACATTGGATCTGTTTGTTGTTGACTTTCTATTTCCATTAGAGGGTCTAACATTACTTCGGTTTGAAGTTGATGGTCTGGTTCTACTAGTAGAAGGACGTGTAGTTTTTTTTCTGTTGTATTGGCTTGTACTCGGTCTTGAAGTAGCTTTTCTTGAACCACCGTTTATGGAACCTCCTCGGTTTCCGCCACTATAACTTCTACTAGCACCACCTCTGCTGGCACCGCCGCCTCTACTCATAGATGAACCTCCTCTGCCTCCGCCTCCGCGACTCATACGTTGTGCTATTAAATCGGTTGTCGAAGTACCTAGTACTAATATGATTACAAATAGTATGTGTTTATAATTTTTCATGTCTATCTGGGTTTTAATTTTTTGGAATAAATTTCTTTCTAACGGAACCTTCTGGTGCTTTAAACTCAAACATTACGTCGGGTAATTTTGGATTTATTCTCCAGTTGGAATATACTGCTTCGTAATATTCCTTATCACTTGTTTTTGAAATAATCACCATTTTATAGGGTAAGTTAGTTTCTTTTTCAATCCAAATCTGAAGGGTATGATTGTCGTTAGATGCTTCAAGCGAAATGCAATTAACATCATTTATATTTTCTTCTCCAAAATAAAGAAGCTGATCGTAATTGTTTAAAATGTCATCGGTAAGTGTAGGGTACAGAAAATCTGCCGCAGGAAAATAAATTCCGTATCGGCTATTAATAGTGTCAATTAAAGCTAATGTGTTTACTGGAGCATCTAATATATCGTATTCGTTTTTATCGAATAAGAAGTATGAAAAATCTTTCCCATTGTACCAAAAGCTTTTGTTTCCCTTTGTGCCGCTATTTTTGATAAACAATTTGTTAGCACCTTTAAGGTAAACATCACTAAGTTTTTCGGTTTCTTCACCTTTTTCATTAACAAGATAACTATCTACAGTATAACTGCAAGAGGTTAAGTCGCCAATGGTTTTTGTTAAGCTGTCTAAACTTTCAACTGCTCTTGTGTCGTATTCTCCCTCTCCAGAAGAATTACAGGAAACAAAAAACAATGCAGACAATATTGAATACAGAATTATTTTTTTTCTCATTTGAAATATTTTTATAATTGAATTAAAATGAATGCTAAATATAATTAAATTTTGATAGCTCTCAACAGTTTTAATTATTTAATATTGACTAATACAAATGGTTAAAAAAAAAAGAGTCCTATTCCTAAGACTCTAATTTTATTTAAAAGTTTAGTTTCTATTGTTCTACCAACACCCATTCTCCTTTGTCTAATAAAGGAATGGCTTGTTTAAATTTAACCGTTTTATTCTCCCCACTCATTACATTTTTGATGGTAACTTTTTCGTTACGACCAATTTTTGGACGCTCTCTAACTATGGTTTCGGTAACTTGTTGTTGCCGTTGTGTTTGACCTGCTGCACGAGATTCGGCAGCACGTTCGTCCATATTTTGGATTTCGTCTTTCTGTTCTTTTAAGTTTTTATTAGCTTTTACGCGTTGTGCTTCTCTAATTTGTTGTTGGTTTTCTTGGGGTAATTCTCCTTTAAATAAGAAAGAAATAACATCTTTATTCACTTGCTCTATCATTGCTTTAAACAACTCAAAAGCTTCAAATTTGTAAATTAGCAAAGGATCTTTTTGCTCGTGAACTGCTAATTGTACCGACTGTTTAAGCTCATCCATTTTACGTAAATGAGTTTTCCAAGCATCGTCGATAATTGCTAAAGAGATGTTCTTTTCGAAATCTTGAATTAATTGTTTTCCTTGTGTTTCGTAGGCTTTTTCAAGATCGGTTGCAACGTTTAATGTTTTTACACCGTCGGTAAAAGGAACCAGAATACGTTTGTATTGGTCTTTTTGGGTTTCATATACATTTTTAATTATTGGAAAAGCTGTCTCGGCATTTCGAATCATTTTTTCTTGGTAATGATTGTATGCTGCATGGTAAACTTTTCCTGCAATTTCTTGTGTGTTCATTTTTTCGAATTCACTTTCGGAAACAGGAGAGGTTAATGAGAAGTAACGAATTAATTCAAATTCAAAATTCTTAAAATCTTGTGCTCCTTTGTTGTCTTCAGTAATAACTTCGGCAGTGTCAAAAATCATGTTGGCAATATCCACTCTCAAACGTTCTCCAAACAACGCATGGAAACGACGTTTGTAAACTACTTCACGCTGGGCGTTCATTACATCATCATATTCCAATAATCGTTTACGAATACCAAAGTTGTTTTCTTCTACTTTTTTCTGGGCTCTTTCAATAGATTTTGAAATCATAGAATGCTGAATTACTTCGCCTTCTTTTAATCCCATTTTATCCATCATTTTTGCAATACGTTCGCTTCCAAAAAGACGCATTAAATTATCATCCAATGCTACGTAAAACTGTGAACTTCCTGGATCTCCTTGACGACCACTACGACCCCGTAACTGTCTGTCAACACGTCGAGAATCGTGACGTTCGGTACCTACAATTGCTAAACCTCCCGCTTTTTTAACTTCGTCTGAAAGTTTAATATCCGTACCACGACCTGCCATATTAGTAGCAATAGTTACTACTCCCGAGTGCCCAGCTTCTTCAACAATATCTGCTTCTTTTTTATGAAGTTTTGCGTTTAATACATTGTGTTTTATGTTTCGAATACTTAACATTTTACTTAATAACTCAGATATTTCTACTGAAGTTGTACCAATTAAAACGGGTCTTCCTTCTTTTGTAAGTTGGGTTACTTCTTCAATAACAGCATTGTACTTTTCGCGTTTTGTTTTGTAAATTTTATCTTCTCTGTCGTCACGTTGTATAGGTCTATTGGTAGGAATTTCAACTACATCTAATTTATAAATTTCCCAAAGTTCGCCTGCTTCTGTTACGGCTGTACCTGTCATACCCGAAAGTTTCCGGTACATTCTAAAGTAATTTTGAAGTGTAATGGTTGCAAAGGTTTGGGTAGCTGCTTCAATTTTTACGTTTTCTTTTGCTTCAATGGCTTGATGTAGTCCGTCACTATAGCGTCTTCCGTCCATAATACGTCCCGTAGATTCATCCACAATCATCACCTTATTGTCCATCACCACATATTGTTGGTCTTTTTCGAATAATGAATAGGCTTTCAATAACTGATTCATCGTATGAATACGCTCACTTTTAATTCCGAAGTCTCTGAAAAGGATTTCTTTTTTCTCAGCTTCTTCTTCTGAGGAAAGGTTTTGAGCTTCAATTTTTGCAATTTCAACACCTATTTCTGGCATAACAAAGAAATCTGGATTGTCGGAACCCGAAAGGTATTCAACACCTTTATCTGTTAATTCAATCTGGTTGTTTTTTTCGTCAATCACATAATACAACTCCGCATCTACCTTAGGCATTTCACGGTTATTGTCTGACATATAATGGTTTTCTGTTTTTTGAAGTAATTGTCTTATTCCTTCTTCAGAAAGATATTTAATTAGGGCTTTGTTTTTAGGGATACCTCTATAAACTCTTAAAAGTTGAAATCCTCCTTCTTTTTCATCGCCAGAGGCAATTAGTTTTTTTGCTTCGGCTAAAACACTTGTTAAATATTTTTTTTGAACAGCAACAATGTCGGCTACTTTTGGCTTTAATTCATTAAATTCATGACGGTCACCCTGTGGTACTGGACCTGAAATAATTAAAGGAGTACGTGCATCATCAATTAATACCGAATCTACCTCATCTACAATGGCGTAATGATGTGGGCGTTGCACCAAATCTTCTGGTGCATGTGCCATGTTATCTCTTAGGTAATCAAAACCGAATTCGTTGTTGGTTCCGTAGGTTATATCTGCGTTATAGGCTTTTCTTCGTTCTTCGGAATTGGGTTGATGATGATCTATACAATCTACGCTTAAGCCGTGAAACTGAAAAAGAGGAGCCATCCACGCACTATCTCGTTTTGCTAAATAATCGTTTACTGTTACTAAATGAACTCCATTTCCAGCTAAACCATTTAAATACATTGGAAGTGTTGCTACCAGTGTTTTACCTTCTCCAGTTTGCATTTCTGCTACTTTTCCTTGGTGTAATGCTATACCTCCAATAAGCTGAACATCGTAATGTACCATGTCCCAAGTAACTTCTTTACCAGCAGCGTTCCAAGAGTTTTTCCAGATAGCTTTGTCGCCATCTAGGCTAACATAGTCTTTAGTAGCTGAAATTTCTCTATCGAAAGGAGTGGCATCAACGGTAAGAGTTTGGTTATCTTTAAAACGTTTTGCTGTTTCTTTCATAACGGCAAATGCTTCTGGAAGAATTTCGTCTAAGGTTTTCTTTTCGGCTTCGTAACGTTCGTCTTTTAGTTTGTCTATTTTTTGATAGATTTCTTCTTTTTCGTTAATATCTTCAACGGTTTCTGAACGTTTTTCAAGATCATCTATTTGTTGCTGAATTGCTTTTTGGTCTTCTTTAATTTTGTTTTTAAATTCGACTGTTTTTGCTCTAAGTTCATCTATTGAAAGGCTTGAAATTGCACTTTCAAATGTTTTTATTTTATTTACTATTGGTTGAATGTCTCCAATATCTTTTTTGGATTTATCTCCAACAAATATTTTTAAAACGCTATCTAATATTCCCATTTTATGTATGTTGTTTTTAAAAGGAATTTCCTTTTAATTATTCTTTTTTGTATTAATAGTGGTTTAATCTTTATATTTTAGCCACATTGTGCACTAAGTTATCTACTAAGTTTACGAAGTAAGGGTTCAAAAATCAGTATTTAATAAATGCATAAAGTTTGTTTTTATAATTGTACAAAAAAACTGCAAAAAAACAACATAGCCAAAGGTTCAGCTGTTTTTAGTTTTTTATGTTTTAGGCAAAAAAAAAGTCTCTAATTAGAGACTTTTCTTTGTTATTAATTTTTAATATTCATCTTCGTTCCACAGATAATCTTCGTCTGTGGGATAATCTGGCCAAATCTCTTCAATAGAGTCGTAAGAATCACCTTCGTCTTCTATGGCTTGAAGGTTTTCTACAACTTCCATTGGAGCACCAGTTCTAATAGAGTAATCTATTAATTCATCTTTCGTTGCGGGCCAAGGTGCATCACTTAAATACGATGCTAATTCTAATGTCCAATACATAGAAATTATTATTTTTAATTTTCTGCAAAAATAATTTTTTTGATTAAAAAGTCAAGTAAAATCGTAATTATTTCTGATTTATTTTTAAGAACGTTTTTAACTAACTAAAAAGCAGTTATTTATAATGGTTTTGTTAAAAATTTAACTCCTTTTAGGAATCCATTTTATTTCTTCAACCTGTAAGTCATTAGTCAATTTTCGTGCCATCACAAACAAGTAATCCGATAGTCTGTTTAAATACTTTAAAACCAAAGGATCTATGGTTTCTTCTTCGTTCAAAAGAGTTGCTAAACGCTCGGCACGCCTACAAACACAACGAGCTACGTGACAATGTGACACCGTTGGATGCCCGCCTGGTAAAACAAAATGCGTCATAGGAGGGAGGCTGTTATTCATTTTGTCCATTTCGGTTTCTAAAAGCTGAATATCTTCTTCATCAATTCTAGGAATGTTCAATCGTTCTTTACCGCTTTTAAGCTTTTCCTTTTCTGGAGGTGTTGCTAAAATAGCACCTAAAGTAAAAAGACGTTCTTGAATGTGTGATAGAATTTTTTTTGAATGTTCATCAATTTCTTGATCTCTTACTACTCCAATAAATGAGTTTAACTCATCTACCGTTCCGTAGCTTTCTATACGAATATGATATTTTGGAACTCTTGTTCCGCCAAATAATGCGGTGGTTCCTTTATCGCCTGTTTTGGTGTATATTTTCATAAGACACTAATTTCACTAATTTTCACGAAAGTAATTATTTCTCTGCGATCTTTGAGAAAAACCTCTGCGAACTTTGCGGTTAAAAATCTATTACCGTACCCTTCGATACAATTTCAAGAAAAATGAAATCACTCAGGGTATTTGAATGCAATGTCATTGAGTGTCCCGATTTTTTTTGGGATGTATCGAAACGACTTTTCTTTGCGACCTTTGCGTAAAACCTCTGCGACCTTTGCGGTTAAAAAAGCTAAACCCGTTTATAAATAAAACCAGGAACCAACTTCAACGCCCAAGCAATCAATCGCCATCGTTTTGAAATATAAGCCACATCTCTTTTGTTTTTAATGGCGCTAAAAATTTGTTTGGCAGCTTTCTCTTTGCTCGAAACCCAAAATAAATTATCGCCCAAAGCCATAGCTGTATCTACATATCCTGGACGAATATCGGTGATGTAAATTGGTTTTTTTGCCATCTTCCGAAGGCTTTCTAAATAATTAATCTGATAGGCTTTTGAAGCAAAATAAGCAGGAGCGTGTTTACTTCCTCTTAATCCTGCCACAGAGCTGATAGCAGTAATATGACCAAATCCTTGTGTTCTAAAATAGTTAAAGGTCCAGTCCATAATCTCGGTAAAAGCCTTTACGTTGAGGTTAACTGTTTTTTCATCTTCAGAATAGTCTAATTTGTTATTTTCATCACCTATTCCAGAACTCATTATTAGTAAATCTAATCCTCCTAGTTGATTAACCAATTCAGCTAATTTTTCTGAGTTACTTTCTGTAGTACAGTCAAAAGAATTAATGATAAATTTTTCTGGATTTGTTGTTTTAACCTCTTCGAGTAGCTCTTTACGTCTTCCTGTAATTCCGACTTGATAATTGTTGTTAACAAGAAGTGTTGCGAGTTCTTTTCCAATTCCTGAAGAGGCTCCTATGATGATTGCTTTTTTCATATTAATGACACGCAAAGGTGCTAAGATGCAAAGCCTTTTGTGTTTGCTTAATTATTGTTTTCTTTTTTCTTTTCGTAATAGCTTTTTCTGAAACTTCTGCGGTTTCTACTTCTTGTTTTTTTGGTGTTATATTTATTCCAGAAAAGAAGTAAAATAAGAAAGGCAATACCAGCTACAACAAGAAATATTGGGTTTGTGAGTAGATGTGATTCCATAATAGGTTTTAATTGAAACAAATATAGAAAAATAAAAATTTGAGATTTTTATTGGGATATTTCGTTACGTTTGCTGAAAAACACAAACAATCAGTGCAAATCTTTGGCTAAAATATGTTTGGCTGTAGAGTGCTAACAGAGAACTGAAGACTGAATTTACTTAATCCGTTCATCACTAGAAACCATTCCATCGACTAATCTAATAATTCGGTGGGCATGTTCTGCAATATCTTCTTCGTGAGTAACAATGATAACGGTGTTTCCTTTTTGATGAATTTCATTAAACAAAGCCATAATCTCAACAGAAGTTTTCGAATCTAAATTTCCTGTAGGTTCATCGGCAAGAATTATGGAAGGTCTGTTTACCAAAGCTCTTCCCACGGCAACACGTTGCCTTTGTCCACCTGACAACTGACTTGGTTTATGGTCCATTCTGTCTGCTAGACCAACATCGGTTAATACTTCCTCGGCACGTTTTTTTCGTTCTTCTTTATTTGCTCCAGCATAAATCATGGGTAAAGCCACATTGTCTAAAGCAGTAGTTCTTGGTAATAAATTAAAGGTCTGAAATACAAAACCAATTTCTTTGTTTCGGATTTCTGCAAGCTCGTCTTGTGACATATTACTTACGTCTTTTCCGTTGAGTTCGTAGCTTCCAGAAGTGGGGGTGTCTAAACAACCTAAAAGATTCATCAAGGTAGATTTTCCAGATCCCGAAGGCCCCATTAAAGCAACGTATTCGCCTTTTTCTATATCTAAATCAATTCCCTTTAAAACCTTTACTACTTCTTGCCCAAGAGGGAAGTTTCTAACAATATTTCTAATTTTTATGACTAAACTCATTAATACTTTATGTTTTTATCTTTTACAAGATTTTTTTTAATTAAATAGAATCGTTTTTCTTACTAATTCTATATTCTGTTGGTTTGGTGTTAGAAGACAGGAGACGGAAGTAAAAACTAAAACTGCGGTCTTCGGTCTTCAAGCATCAACTTTAATTCTACATAAGACGTAATCTCCTAATTCTTGTTACAACCTTATGCAAAAATGTTCTTTTTCTTGTTCTTTTCTAAAAAAAATGAATCCCCAATAAAAGGTATCTATACTTACTCTTACTTTTGGATGCTTAGTAATTTTTTGCCAAGCTTCAGTCATTTCTTTGCTCCAATAAATATCATCAAATATAAACATCGAATTATTATCGATTTGCTTCAACAAAATTTCAAAATATTTTAATGTGTTTTCTTTGTTGTGATTTCCATCTATATAAACTAAATCGTATTTTTTTGAAGGATTTTTACTGAAATAATCTTCAAAAGTCAAATTATGTAACTGAATATTTTTTAAATTGAATTCATCGAAATACTTCAAAGCAATTTCTGAAGTATTAATACATCCTTCAACAGTATTTATTTTGCTGAAACTATTATTTACAGCCAAAGCGGAAGTTCCTAAACCTACCGAAGTTCCTAACTCTAAAATGTTTTTTGGTTGAAAATATTGAACTAACCTATAAAGTAATTGCTGTCTTTTTAAAGTTATTCCTGCGTTTTTTGCAATGGCTGAAATTTTTCTTGTATTCGATTTAAAAACTCTAGATCCTTCTCCAAAATCGGTTGTTTCAATTTCAGAATGATTGCTAAAAACAGCCTTCCGATAGTTTTTTAAAGCTTCGTATTCAGAATATTTTTTCTTATTATAAAAACACAAAGTTACCAAATCGTACACAAAAGGAGAATGAATTCCGTGTTGGTTATTAGATTTCAGAAGAAACTTTAAATAGGATTTTATTTGATACCACATGGAGAAACTAGGATAGAACGTTTTTTAAATAGTCAGGATTTTTATAATTATTCCAAAATAATAAAATTTCCACCGATTTATTTTTTATTCTATAAAATAAGGTAATTTGTTTGACCACTAAAACTTTTCTAACCGATGAGCTGTGTTCCCTTTTTTGAAATGTTTTTGGAGATTTTTTTAAAAGGTTAATAATGCTTTCTGTTTTTAGAATAAAGTGCTTGACCTCTTTGTTGGTCCAATTTTCTTTTATATAGATAACGTTTTGCTGAAATGATTTTTTTGCTGTTGTTGTAATAATTACATTATAGCCCATATTCTTTTTTGGCTTCATTTATAGCATTATCAAAATTTTCAGTTTGATTGCTTTCAGCTTCTTT